>JAYRNN010000337.1:0-14290 GCA_041912175.1 Anaerolineales bacterium
AACGATACTCTGGCCTGTTCGTCCTGCTCAAACAAAAATGGACCCTGTCTCAGGAGCAGAAAACTGCTGTCCTGGGGGCCGCCTTGGCTACCTTTCGGGGCTTGATTTACCCAAATGTCCGAACTATTGTCTGAACCTCAGGCATTATCTCGTTAATTCCCAAAACGTATCGAACCAGGGAGGGGCTACCTGGGTGAAGTGCGACCAGGAACCCGGCTCAGGATTTTCATCTGGCTCTTGATATTCCCACAAACCCAAGAAACGAAAGCCATTACGCAGCATACCATTCATGATCGTGCTCATGGCGTGGCGAAATTCATGCGGACCGGGCAGTGAGACGCGCGAGCCATCCGGCTGGCGCCAATCCCATTCGGGAAAGTACTGGGTCAGGTCATCGCCATCCAGGTAAGGATATTTCAACCGGTATGCCTCGCCATCCCAGGTGCTCTCATCCGTCGCATGGGTAAAAGGGTTGGCAAATTGCAAGAAGTAGATCCCGCCTGGCTGGAGCACCCGCGCGGCTTCGAGGAAAACCGGCTCCACCGTGGGGACGAAATTGATCGAGTATACCTGCCAGACGATTCCGAAGGCGTGATCGGAAAAAATCGAAAGGTCACGCATATCGCCCTGGTAAGTGGAAATCTGCAACCCATGGTGCTCCGCCGCCTGGCGGTCGCGCTCTAACTGCACATCCGAGAGGTCAAATACGGTGACATTTGCGCCCAAAAGCCCAAATGCGACCGAGTCTTGCCCGCCGCCGCTGGCCAGACAGAGCACGCGCTTCCCTGATACATCATTCAGGATGCCATGCCGACCAATTCGGCTGCGGGCTTGCTCAGGCGTATAATCTAAGAAAGGGATGGTGTATTGCAGGTTGGCGCGTGCCAATGCATTCCAACGCTCGCGGTTGGCGCGGTTGATCTCGTCCATTAACGCTCTCCTTGGCTTTTAATCTCAGTTCATAAACACTCTCCATTATCACATAAGTTATTACTATTCGTATCGACATAGCGGCGACATTGCCCGGGGAATGAGCATCTCTTCCCACATCTTACAACACATGCGTTACTCCCGGTTGAGGCGGTGGTGTTCGAAATGATTTGTGAGCTTGTGGTCGAGACCGTTTGCGATACGGCCGCGGTTTCTACGTCTTGTGAGGCATGCAGGCCTTGGGCGGCATTGGTCAGGGCAAAGAACGACGCTGCCCCGACGACGCCCGCCACCTTAAAGAAGTCCCGACGGTTCATCGGATTTCCCGCCACGGGGGCGCGCATCTGAATGGGTCTTGGTTGGGCGGGCGCTCGAGATCCAAAAAGATTCCGGGAGGACATGGCAATCCAGCGCCAGTGCAGGCCCAGCTTAATGCCCGTGGCTACGAGCGTGACAATCGAGGCAGTAATATGAACGACGCGCCAGGAGGCCAGGTTGGTCAAGGATAAATTGAGCCAGGTTGATATAACCAGGCCGGTGACCACGATTACGATGAAGCCAGCCAGCAAGGTCACATCCACCAGGAGATAAAGGCGCGCCCGTCCAGAAGTACGCCCAAAGAAACGCTGCGTAACGGCGCTAACCCATTCCCAATGCGCGATCAGATGATAGAGCGCCAGTGCGCCGATCAAGATACCGATCCATTGATGCAGGACAACGCCGGTCATATCCAGGAAAAAAGTAACCAAAAAACCGGCGAACAAGACCATGTCAATCCACCATTTTGATTTCATTTTTGTATTCATCATAAACCTCGTTTAAAACGACATATACGAACTTATGCCGGTATTCTACGAGGCCAAGCTGTGAGAAAGCCAAGAGATGGCTGTGAAATCGTTGAGAACGAAGCCTTTACGCTTCGGTTAATTGAATGGCTTTACACGTCCCCAAAGCCCAATCACACATGCCAGGACGCCTGAAAGTTCTGCGATCCGGCCGAGGAAGATTAACCCTGACGCCGAGATAATCGAACCGGCAATGACTAGCCCAATCCCCAGGTTAAGCAGCCCAAAAGAAAACCAGACCAGCTTTTCATTTCCCCTTGGAGGGCCTTGCCGGTAGCGCGGTAAAATCCAGAACGCCATTCCGATTGCGAGCTGCAGGAACCAGCCTGCCAGCAAGGTTTCCATATGAATGGGCAAAACCGACCAAAGCGCGGGATAGAAACCGAGACCTTTATTGGCCAGCATGAGCGCCCCCAAAGTGAAGCCGGCCGCCAGGTAGATTAACGAGGCCCGCAAAAACCAAACGCTCAAACGCGGCATCGCATTTACTTCTCTTTCACGCGCTGCCAGGTATTGGCGACAAATGCCATCCCACCCAGCCATTGGGCGAAGGCCGCGATCGCCAATAAGATGCCACGCGCAGGCTCCAGCGCCCCGCCGCCGGCGTATGCGGGCTCACTGGCAATTCGCAAAATCAATCCTGCATTGAGCAAGATATAGCTGGCCCAACCCAGGGCCTCGCTGCCGCGCGGCAGGTCGCGCGAATATTTAGGGAACATCCAATAGGCCACACCCATGATCAGCATCGTCAGCCAGCCGACCACAAGCAGGTGGACATATACCGGAGAAAGGCCCACGATGTGGATCGCGTTCTCCCAAACCATCTGAATGGCGATTAGCAACCCGACTGCCAGCGCCAGGACAAAATATACCAATGCAGTTTTGATTAACCAGCGCGTCAGTGGAGGCATCGACTCAACCTATGGCTTCTTGCAAAAACAGGCTTGACGCCCAGAGCGCTGCGCCGATCACGCCTGCGTCGCCTGCCAGTTGTCCAGGCACGATCTCCACCTGCTCCACCGGCATGACGTGCACCAGGGCGCGCATGGCGCGCTCCATCGGATCGAGCAGCAGCCGGCCGACCTGCGCCACACCGCCCGTCACGATGATCCGGCGTGGGCCGATGGCCGCGCAATAGCTGGAAGCAGCTACGCCAAGATAGGTACCGACTTTCTCATAAATATCGATGGCAATTTCATCGCCGGCCTCAGCGGCTTTGGCAATCAAATCGGGCGTGATGCGGTTCAGGTCATACTCGCACAGATCCCCAATCCGTGTGGTGAGACCCTGGGCAACCGCCTTCATCCCCATAGCGGAGATGGCCGGCCCGGAGGCAAAAGCCTCCAGGCAGCCGTAATTTCCACATCCGCAGCGCGGGCCGTTGTAATCAATCACGACATGCCCCAACTCGCCGCCGGTTCCGCCGATCCCAAGGTGAAGCCGGCCGTTGACAATTAACCCGCCGCCAATCCCCGTGCCGATGGCCAGTACAGCAACCGTATCGACGCCTCGGCCAGCTCCAAAGCGCCATTCGGCAAAGGTGATCGAACGCACATCATTGAGGATCGCCGTTCTGAGACCGGTCAGGCTGGCGATCGTATCACGTAGAGGCACATGCGGCCAGGTTCCTGGCAGGTTGGGCAGGAGCAGGGTCTCACCCTTTTCCAGGTCGAGCACGCCGGGCGCGCCAATCCCGATCCCGCCGATATCTTGTTTCTGCAGCCCGGCAGTTTGGCAGATCTGAGAAATCAGATCTGCCATGCGTCTCATGACCCGATCGTGGCCTTCACGCGCCAGGGTAGGCAGGCTCTCCGAGAGCAGCACTGTACCGCTTTCGACGTCAACCAGCGCAGCGCGCAGGTTTGTGCCGCCCAGATCGCAGCCGATAAAAGGTTCCATCAATGGATATAAGGCTTCAACACATCACGTACCAGGTAGAAGCCGCGCTTGACGACCTCTTCACTGCCTTCAAAAGCGCGATCTTCATGCTCAATACTGATCACATCATCATAATGCACGGCGGTTAGAGCGGCGAAGAACTTGCGCCAGTCCATATCACCCAGGCCAGGCAGACGGGGTACCTGCCAGCCCATGCCCTGCGCAAACACACCATGGTTGTAAAGACCCTCGCGATCGATGTGCAGATCTTTGGCGTGCACATGAAATATCTTGGGAGCAAACTCGCGCACCACGCGCTCGTAATCGATCATCTGCAAGATCAAATGGGAAGGATCGAGGTTCAGACCAAAGTTATCATCCGGAATGATCTCCCACATTTTGCGCCAGATGGCCGGGGAGGAGGCGAGGTTGTTGCCGCCAGGCCATTCATCGTAGCTAAAGATCATCGGGCAGTTCTCGATGCCAATCTTCACGCCGCGGTCTTTAGCGAACTTGACAATCGGCGGCCAGATCCTGGCATAATCCTCGAAATTCTGCGGCACGGTTTTATTTTTATCCTTGCCGACAAAGGTGCCCACTACCGGGACTTCGAGCATCGCAGCGGCATCGATGACTTTTTTAAGATGGCCAATAACTTCCTCGCGATGTTCCGCATCCGGGTGCAGCGGATTCGGGTAATATCCCAGAGAAGAAATCGTCAACCCGTAGCCAGCTAACATATGCAGGGTTTCACCCGCTTTTGATTTATCCAGGTTCGTCACATCGATGTGCGTAACGCCTGCATAGCGACGGTCCGCTTTTCCATATGGCCAGCAGGCGATTTCGATGGCCTGGAAGCCGCTTTCGGCGCCCCATTCAGCAGCCTGTTCCAGGGTATTGCCAGGCAATGCAGCAGTAAAAAATCCAAGTTTCATTATGGGTTCCTTTTCTTATTTAAACTTTTATCCATTCACCTTGCCTGGCGCTTTTTTCAATGGCTTCACACAGCACCATCTCATAATGACCATCGGCAAAGGTGGGAAAGTCAGGTTTTTTATCAAAATCGCCCGCCAGGATGTAATCGTAGATTTTTTTATAGAGCTGCTTAAAGGTGTCAGGAAAACCTTCTGCGTGGCCGCCTGGATAAGAGGCGGTTTGGCGGGCTTCAGGCGTCAGCAGCGAGGGGTCTTTTAGCAAAATTTGGTTAGGCGCGGTGCGGTTTCCAATCCATAATTCGTTCGGGCGCTCACCATCCCAGGCTAAGGAGGACTTGGAGCCATTGATCTCGAAAAACAGCCTGTTCTTGCGTCCCGAACAAACCTGCGCCACCGTGACCACCCCATGGACGCCGTTTTCGTAGTGCAACAAGATCGTGGCGTAGTCCTCGGTATAAATGGGTTGTTCGATGTAATCAGATGGTTGAAGCAGCTTGCCCGTGAATGTTTCGAGCGGCCTGGCAGGTTTCTTCCGAATCGGGTAGAAAGTCTTGAAATCGGCATAGACTTTTTCCACACGCAGGCCGGTGATGAAAGTCATCAAGTCGAGCCAGTGCGAGCCGATATCACCTACGGCACGCAACGTCCCGCCCAACCCGGGTTCCAGGCGCCAGTTCCAATCGGTAGGGAAGAGCAGCCAATCTTGTAAATACGAACCCTGGAGGATAAACAAGTCGCCGATCTCGCCGCTCTGCACCAGGCTGCGGGCCTGTTGGACCATCGGGTACATCCGAATGTTAAAGTTGATGGCGTTGACTTTACCGGCTTCGGCAGCCAGTTTCACCAGCTCGGCCGATTCACCAGCCGTCATAGCCAACGGCTTCTCGCACACGACGTGTTTACCCGCCAGGAGGGCGGCTCTGGCATACGGATGGTGCAGCAGGTTGGGCGTGGCGAGATGTACAATGTCGATATCGGGATCAGCCAGCATATCCGAATATGAATCGTAGGCGCGCGGGATACCCATCTCGGCTGCCTTCAGGCGGGCGTTTTCAGGTGTATTTTCAGCCAGCCCCAACACTGAGATGCCATTACGGCGCAGACCTTCTACATGAGCCGGTCCGATAAAACCCGTCCCGGCCACGCCGACGCCAATGGTTTGTTTTGTCAATTTTTTACTCATATGACGCTCCATGATAAACGTAAAAAAGTCTAGTACTCATTCCCAAGTTTCGCATCGCTAACGCTCGAGACGCCCTCAATCTGCCGTTTGGCGAATTCGTCCAAAATGGCGGCAGTCGCTGTCGCTCCGCAGCGTGTAACGCCGGCGTCGATCACCGCCAGTAACGCGTCCAGCGTGCGCACTCCGCCTGCAGCCTTCACCTGTACCTTCTCACTCACATTGGCGCGCATCAGGCGTAAATCTTCGAGCGTCGCTCCGCTGGGTGCAAAACCAGTAGAAGTCTTCACCCAATCCGCGCCGGCTTCTTCGCTCAGTTTGCAAGCTAGAATTTTCTGTTCGTCGCTGAGATAGGCGTTTTCAAAGATTACCTTGACTTTCACACCCCTGGCGTGGGCCGCGTCGCAGACTGCCTGGATGTCCGCACGCACCTCATCAGCTTTGCCCGAGCGAAGTTGACCGATATTAAGCACCATATCGAGTTCCAATGCGCCGTCGTCCATCGCCGACTGCGCCTCGGCAACCTTGATCGATGTCAGGTTGCTGCCGTGCGGGAACCCGACGACTGTACTGACTTTCACATCCGAACCCAGCAGGATCTCAGCGGCCAGCTTCACGTGGCAGGGTTTGACGCAAACGGTGGCCGTGTGATAGCGGGCCGCCAGTTTGCAGCCATCGATCACTTCCTGCTCGGTCAGCTCTGGCCTGAGCAAGGAATGGTCAATCACCTTCGCCAGTTGTGCATAGGTTATCGTCTTGCTGTCCAACCGCTCCTCCTAATCACCAATTTCTCTTTTCCACAAATCGATCGGCTTCGTGACTTGAGGTGGATCATATGGCCACTTGACCTTGCAGCCTTCTCCCGCCGATTGGTAGGCGGCGTACATGATCTTCAGCACTTCGCGTCCATCTTCGCCGGTCTCGATGCAGGTCTCTTTGCCTAACACACAGTTGACGAAATGCTGCATTTCCTGTGGAAAGCCATAATTCCAGATTTCTTCGAACATGGTGAAGGTATAGCCACGCGTCGAGCCTGCTTTTTCGACTGCGTATCCATATCCTTCCTCGCTGTATGTCAGCAGCGAGCTGCCGCGCAGCAAGTCAGCCCGGGTATGTCCTTTCTTGCCGTAGACCTCGCAGCGATCATCCACCCCGCCGCCTTTTGCCCAGCTATTTTCGATCATGGCAACCTTGTCGCCCTCATATTCAATGATCGCATACGAATGGTCCTCGCCCTGGGTGCGATCCTGGTGAACATAGGCGCCCATAAATGCGGTGACGCTCTTGACTTTGGGTTTGCCTAAAACCCAGCGCGTATATTCGATCGAATGGCAGCCCATGTCGAGCATTACGCCGCCCCCAGAGCGGTTGACATCCCAAAACCAGGGCATATGCGGGCCTGGGTGCTCCTCTGATTGTTTGGCCAGGAATGGCTCGCCGATCGCGCCCTCGTCGATCAACGTTTTGACGCGCACGTACTTGGGCGCGAATAACAGCTCCTCTGCGTACATCAACAGTACACCCGCATTGTTGCAGGCTTCGATCATCTCATCTGCCTGTTCCAGCGTAAGGCAGAGCGGCTTTTCAACGATGACATGCTTGCCCGCCCTGGCGGCATCCACCACTGCCTGGCAGTGCAGGTCATTGGGGATGCCAATGTCGATCACGTCGATTTCTTTATCCTGTAGCATCTCGCGGTAGTCGCTATACGCGCTGGGGATGCCGTGTTCTGCGGCGAATTTCGACGCGTAACGCGGGCTGGCAATCGCAACCACTTCAGCGTCGCGCACCCATCCATTAAAAGCGGCATGATGAATATCGCCCACAAATCCACTGCCGATAATGCCTACTTTTACGATTTTGTTCATCGCAGACCTCCTTCAGGGCTTTGTGACCGATGGCGGCAGCCGCGTCTTTCGGTCATCATGTGAAAATAATTATTGTCTCAAGGCGCGTTGGCGTCCATAAATTGAAATTAAAACCAGCAAGGTTGCGCCCAAGACCATGCGGCGGACCGAGTCGGGCATTTGCATGGTCGTCAACAGGCTGGTGATCAACGTCAATACGATTGCGCCGGCCATCGTGCCCCAGTAACTGCCCTTGCCCCCTGAAAGCAGCGTCCCGCCTACGGCTACTGCGGCGATCGATGGAAACAAAAATGGCTGCCCCAGTTGGATCAACACCACCCCCGTGTTTCCAACCACTAAGAAGCCGCCAAACCCGGCCAGGGCGCCGGCCAGAGCATACGTCGCCAGGTTCATGCCGTTCACGTTGACGCCCGAGAGCCTGGAGGTGATCCGGTTCACACCAATCGCGAACAGGTGCTTGCCGAATGTAGTCCGCTCCAACAGCAGCCACATCAATACGCCAAAGATCAACCAGATGATGATGGCATTGGGAATTGGGATGCCCGGCGAAAGCGGGCGGGCGATCAGCCGGGTCATGATTGGAGCGACCTTACCCTGGACATTGCCATGATTCAGGATGATCACAATACCCGTGACAACGCCCGACATACCCAGCGTCATTACGAAGGGAGAAATTTTCAGGTAAGTAATCCCTGCGCCATTCAAGAAACCGATCACAGCCCCGACCGCCAGGGAAATCAGCAGCGCAACGAAAACTTTTTCATTGGCGCCGGCGACATAAATATACGTCAGGATGGCGGTCAGAGTCACCACCGAACCAGCAGAAAGGTCGATGCCTTCAAACCCACTGATAATCACCAGGGTTTGGCCAGCCGCAATCACCCCCAGAAAGACCGCCAGGCGCAGGATATTCGTCGCCTGAGTTATGGCGATGTTGACATTACTGCCATAACCATTGGGAAGCAGACCTGAGAGCAGGAAGAGTACAATCGCCAGTAACAGCGCGGCGACCGGAGGAGAGATCGTGATTCGTTTCATGTTCTCCTCCTGATTAAATTGATTATTCCAGGAGTCGCCAGGGCTGCCACGATAATCAGCGCCTTGACCAATGTTTCCCACCAGGTATTGATATGGGCAAATGAGACAATATTTTGAACCAGGCCGAGGGTCATTGCCCCCATTATCGGCCCGGCCACACCGCCGACTCCCCCGCTCAAGGCAGTCCCGCCGATCACTACCGCAGTGATTGAATTCAACGTCATCGCTGCGCCGATTTCCGCATTTCCCGAGCCGCTCAGCATCGTGATGGCAATCCCCGAAAAGGCCGCCATCAATCCTGAGATGACGTACGTGCTAAACTGCACCCAGGTCACCGGGACTGCGGACTCATACGCCGCCTGAGCTTTGCCGCCCACCGCGTACAGGAAATTCCCGTATCGAGTCGCGCGCAGGTAAGCCCATACCCCCAGCAAAATTGCGATCACAAAGAAAGCCAGTGGCAGACCAAATGGCATGCTATTGCGATAGAGTCCTGCCAGTGGGGCCGGGATACCGCCCCCAGGGTTGGGTAAAATGAAAAGGGCCACCCCGGCATATAGAAAGCTGGTGGCATACGTGGTGATGATCGGCTGCAAGCGCAGGTAAGCGACAAAGAACCCGTTAATCGCCCCAGCCAACACCCCCACCAGCAAGGACACCGCCACATACCGCCACATTAACTCAGGGGAGCCTTCCAGTCCAACTCGCGTAGCCAGGATGGTATTGATGATCGAAACAATTGCGCCGACAGAGATATCGATCCCACCGCCTAAAATGACGATCGCCTGCCCTGCCGTAAGCAAGATGATCGGCAAGAAGACGCGCATGTTACTGTTTAGCGTATCGCCTGCGAACAAATTGGGCTGCAAAATAAAGTTGAGCAAAAGCGCGAACAGAAGCAGGATCAGGGCAAAAAAAGCCGGATAGCGGGCATTCAATGCGCTCCAGGTGAAGCGTTTCATTGCGCGCCTCCGTTAGCGACGCCCAGGCTGGCAGAAATCAGATTCTCTTTGGTCAAAGCAGCTTTGGTGAGCTCGGTGTGAATTTTGCCATCGTGCAGCACCAAGACGCGATCGCATAAGCCGATCAATTCCTCATCATCACTGCTGTAGAACAAAATAGTCTTGCCCTCATCGCAAAGTTTTGTGAGCAAAGCGTAAAATTCCGCCTTGGTGCCTACATCCACGCCTTTGGTAGGGTCATCGAGCAGCAACACAGCGGGTTGGCGCAGCAACCATTTACCGATGACCACTTTCTGCGCGTTGCCGCCTGAAAGGCTGCTGACCGGTTCCAACAAGCCGGCCATTTTAAGGTTCAGGCTGGCGCCCATCTTCTCAGCGTCTTTTTTGGCCTTCGGAATTTTCAATGGGAGCCCATAGCGCGCCCAAGAAGGCAATTGAAAATTTTCCAGGATCGAACGAATGTAGAGCAGCCCTTCGCGCGCCCGGTCGCCTGGGACCAGAGCAAACCCAGACTTCATCGCCTGACGAGGATGGTGGAAATGGACCGGTTTCCCGTTGTAAAGGATATCACCATTGAATGGGATATCCCCAAAGAGAGAAAGCAGCAGGTCACGCTGGCCCTGGCCTTGCAAGCCGCCGATCCCAACCAATTCACCCTCATGGACATCAAAGCTAATTCCGCGTAATACCACGCTGTGCAGATGCTTAACTTCTAGACAGACCGGTCCTTCACCTGTTTTCGCCGCTGCTCGGGAAAAACGAAACACCGAATCCTTGTCGATCATCAACTTAACCAGGTCTTTTTCGGTGACTTCTTTAATGTTTCCAGCCCCGACGGTTTTTCCATTACGCAAAACGCTGTAACGGTCAGCAATGCGGAAGATTTCTTCCATGCGGTGTGAAATAAATACGATCGCTTTTCCTTCGTCTTTCCACTTCACAACCAGCTCAAATAGGCGCTGCACCTGGCGGCTATCCAGGCTGGCAGTGGATTCATCCAAAATCAAGATGCGCGGGTCGAAACTAATGGCTTTGAGAATCTCAATGATTTGTTTCTCATCAGGGGGCAGGTCCGAAACCAGCGCGTCCGGTCTTAAATCGGTCTTAAACGTGCCCGCGAACAGCGCGAGCAGCTCATCAGTTTTGGCGAACACCGATTTTCGGCTGACGACTCCGAATGGACCGAGCGGTTCGCGGGTTAACCAAATGTTATCCGCGACAGTCATCTGCGGGATCAGGCTAAATTCTTGAAACACGGTCGAAATGCCCATGTTCTTGGCAGCCTGCGGGGAAGCAAAATGCAAAGGGTTTCCATCCAGGAGAAGCTGCCCCCCATCAAGGACAACGACCCCATTGATTACCTTGCTCAGCGTACTTTTACCGCTGCCGTTCGCTCCAATCAGCGCGATGACTTCACCGGAATTGACTTCCAGGTTTCCATCCGAAAGGGCAACCACACCCCCGTAACGTTTAACGACATTTTTGGCTGACAGCGAAAGGGTCATAGGATTGGGTATGGTTATAGAGACCAGCCGTGAACGGCTGGTCTCTATAACATGGGATTGATTTACTTCACAAAATACTGTTGTACTTCTTCGTCGGTCATAATGTTATCGAGCAAGAATGCATCTGGCTTGCCTTCGCACATCTTGAGGCCTTCATCCAGATTCTCCTTGGTGATGACCGCGGCGAGTGGAGTGACAAACGACAGACCATTGACACCGCTGAGCTTCGTGGTATCTACCTTTTTACCCTGGAGCATATTCACGGCGATACGCAGACCGGTCGGGGAAACGCCTGGGTGGTTTGCCACAGCAATGCTCTCGAAATCCGGTTTGGTTTTCAAGGCTTCCTGCCACAACCGCAAGAACTGGCAACGGCCTTCGCCCACGCCCTGTGGCCAGGTGGCCGGGTTGGCTGCCATCACCGCCTGCAGGGCGCCGATCGCCATACCATCCTGAGTCCAGTAACCGGACAGGTTCGGGTAAGCCGCCAGGAAGTTGGACATTACCTGCTGGCCGGTGGCTTCATCCCACTTGCCGGTGTCCGTCGCCAGCACTTTAATGCCTGGGTAGTTAGCAAGGACTTCAGCAACGCCTGCCATGCGGGCCACGTTTGCCGGGTGCCCGGGGAAGCCTTCGATTTGGACGATTTCGCCCGTGCCGCCCAATTTTTCAGCAAGCCACTTGGCGGAAGTCTTGGCCCATTCCTTCTGGTCGATGCCCACGTTATATACGCCAGGGACATCCAGCTCCTGATCGACCGAGATGACGATGATGCCCTTCTTCAGCGCTTCTTCCAAGGTGGCGTTCAAGCCGCTTACATCACCGGGGTTCACCAGGATGGCGTCGACGTTCTTCGCCATCAGGTTCTGCAATTGCTGGATCTGACCGGCAGTATCCGTGTCGGCGCTTTCGATCACCAGCTCATTGGTAATGCCTTTGTCCATGTATTCTTTATTGACTTCCTGTAGCTCCGAGATCATCTGCGTGCGATACTCGCTGCTGATGAATGGATTCGAAACGCCAATTGTGAACTTCTTCGTTTCAGCGGCAGGCGCCTCGGTCGGTGCTGCGGTTGGCGTGCCACAGGCTGCCAAGATCACCGAAAAGATGGTGACGAAAACCACCAAAAGCATGACTGATTTCTTATACATATCTTTCTTCTCCTTGTATGTGAATGTAAAAATGTTTGAGTATGGTCAGATGACCGTAAACCAATGACTTGTAATTGTTAATTTATTTGCACCTCCGTGTGAACGCTTCATTGTCGCGGATAAACGCTTTTCTCATGGTTTGACTACCTGCGAGATCTGTCCGGTGAGCTTATCCTTCAAAATAAACTTGAGATTGCCGTTGGGCATCTTCTCTTCTTTGATGAGAAAATGCGCCTCGTCATATTCCTTCAAGGCCGCTTCGGCCGCTCCGCCCGGGCCGCCGCGCCAGGAAGCAATCTCAACCGGCTCCCATTTCTTCGATACGGCTGCCTTATAACAGGCATCGATAATCGTATTGACAATATACCCATCATAGAAATCTTCTACCGGCCGCTTGCCCGCATCCATGGCGTTGAACATGTCCATGAACATCGGGACATAGCCGAGCGAACCGACTTCATCGCCCACCGGGAAGAGCCAACCTGTGTCGCCCTCGGCTTTTTCTGCGACATAGCCGCCCTGGCCGACGCCGGTAAACATCTCGAAGCCGGTGCGCAGCCAGTGGTTGAGCCAGATCGTGCCATCCGTACCCGAAATCTCGTCGCGCAGGTCCATCCCGCCTCGAAAGGTCCAGCTGACTTCAAACTGTCCGATCGCGCCATTGTCATAGCGCACCAATCCCACGGCATGATCCTCAGCGTCGATCGGATGCACCTGAGTGTCTGCCCAGCAGGTTACCTCGAGTGGGCGATTGCCCTTCCCGATGAAACTGCGTGCAATTTCAATGCAGTGGCAACCCATGTCCACGATCGCGCCGCCGCCCGAAAGTTCTTTGGTCCAAAACCAGTCGCTGTGCGGGCCGCCGTGCGTCTCGCGCGAACGCGCCCACAGCACCTTGCCCAAGGCGCCTTTCTGGGCCGAAGCCAGCGCCTTCAATGTCTTCGGTGTATATACCAGATCTTCGAGATAACCGTGAAATACCCCGGCCCGCTCGACTGCATCGAGCATTTCAAGCGCCTGTGGCCCGTTCATCGCCAGCGGCTTGGTACATAAAACCGCCTTCCCAGCTTCGGCGGCTAGGAAGACGGCCTTCTTGTGCAAATAATTGGGCAGACCCACGATCACCGTGTCAATTTCTGGGTCTCGAATGGCTTCCGCCATATCTGCCGTGGCGCGTGGAATATCAAATTCCTTGGCAAATTTATCGGCTTCATCTGGAGTACTGGCGCAAACAACACTAATTTCATCTTTCCCCCGATAGCCAAGCAGACTCATGCTATAAAAACGCCCGATGAGCCCGGCTCCAAGCATTGCAATCTTGTGCATGGCTTCCTCCACAAGGAATTTGATAAATTGTCAGACATCGTGATTATAGTAGAACATCTAAAGGTCGTCAATTCTTATATTCTAATCTTTAATTAGGAAAGTTTTCTTAGAGGACTGGAGACGGCCAGGAAACCTTTATTCCAGCATGAGCCCTTATTTGCGAAGGGTTCGAATGATTAATGCTACAATAGCCCCATGTATTCCCGCGAACGCGTTTTAGCTTCTCTCAACCACCAGGAAACCGACCATGCGCCCACGGCGCTCGGCGGCGGCCCTTATGGCCTGGTCGACGAGCTCTACCTGCGGCTGGTCCACCATCTCAACCTTGGCAAACCGGTTGCCCCTTTTCGAAACGGACATAGCATCTCCTACATGGACGACCGACTGCTCGAGCGCCTGGGCACGGATATCCGTTATTGCTGGCCAGGGCTGTTGCCCAACAGCCCGGTTTTCCCCGGCGTAGACGCCGACACATTTTACGACTCTTATGGCCAAATCTGGCAGCGCGCCCTGCCTTATTATTACGCCGGTAAAGGTATCCTCGAGGCAGCCGAGAGTCTGGATGACATCGAACGCCTGGCGCGTTGGCCCGACCTGAACGATCCGCGCTGGACGGCCGGTCTGGCCGAGCGCGCCCGCCTCCTGAGTGAAGACACGAATTATTTCGTCGCT
>JAYRNN010000338.1:0-7327 GCA_041912175.1 Anaerolineales bacterium
ACAGGTAAAGCAGGTGGGCCTCAGGCCGCAAGGTCGTGAAACGCACGCCATCCTGGATCCAGGTTTCGCCCTGCTGCCAGAACCAGTTCGAATCCGCCGGAGATAAGGTAAGCGAGTCGCGCCGGTCGAACAAACGCCGGTGCAGCTCCAGCCGAATCGGCCAGGCTTCGCCTCGAGTGAACAGGTACTGGGAGGCCAGATGCGCAGGCGAGCCCAATTTTTCGGCCGGCGCTCCGTTCAGTTGTAGCTGGAAACCCAACCCTTGAATGGCCGCCAGAGTGGGCTGGAATTGATGCTCGGACACCCATAGATCCAGGTCATCCATGGGACGTAAGTACGGCTGCGGATACAGGCGATGGGCCAGGTACATGCCTTTAATCCACATGGCGGCGATACTGGCCTGGGAAAGGCTTTCCTGGATCGCGACTTGGCTTTCCCATTGAAGCTGGTAATTGAACGCCGCCATACTGGCCATATTCGCCACGCGTTGGAAGCGTGGATCGCTCGCCAGGCGTTCAGCCTGCCCTTTCAACGTCCACATCAACATAGGACCCAGGCTATGTTCGATGGCCAATTGGGCGATCGCCGGCCACTGGCTATCCGCCACGCGGTCAGGCGCCAGCCGCCCGGTTATAAGGTCCGCCAGGATGCGCAAGGGCGCCGGCGTTTCCTGAACAGTGCCTGAGGGCATCGAGAAAGTCCTAAAATCTGTTTACGGCGTATAGCTGTGGGCTACGGCGCACTTTACAAAATATCCTTCGTATGGAAGAACGTCGTAATTATTCAAGAACGGTAAAGCCGTGGAATACGTTTCCCAGCCCCCGTAAACCCAATGCACCATTTCTGAGCATGAGCCTCCCTGGGCTGTCACGCCATTCATTACCGTTTGGGCCTTGTAGCCAGACTCAGGGTATGGAATCCCGACCAGGTTCCATCCCGGAATGAGGTTCAGCATCACGCCAGACGACAAGCGGCTGCCATCCAGGATCCAGTCGCTGACTTGAGTGCACTTCACAAAATACCCTTCGCCCAGGACGATGTCGAAATTATTGATCACGCCGCCGGCATGATGCCCTTCCCAGCCGCCATAGATCCAACGGTCGATATCCGAACATGCGCCCCCCTGCCCATTGATGGCGACCAATAAGGATTCGGCCTTGTAGGGAGTTACCGGGTTCAAAGGCAAAGTAATCAAGTTCCAGCCAGGCACAAAACTGATCGTGCGGCAGGCATAAGTCACGGCATCAGCCAACCCGCTATAGCTGGAGGCCTGGGCATCGGTGGCGCGATACGCGCGCAGGCGATAATAGTAATGGGTTTCGCAGCTTCGCCCGCTATCCGTGTACTGCGTGGTATTGGCGGCGACTACGGCGATCTGTTGCCAGTTATTGACCCCATCTGGCGAGCGTTCAATCTGGAACTCGGTCTCATCGCTTGAATTATCTTGCCAGGTCAGGTTAATCGCGGCGCTGGAGACCGCGCTCGCCTGTATATTGCTGGGGGCGGCCGGCGCGGCGACGGGCAGCGCCTGCAACCGTAAGGCAGGGTCGCCGAACAAAAGATACGTCTCGATCAGATCATTGTAGCCGGCGCTGTTGGCATATAAGTAATATTTGGCGTTGGTGGTCAGGTAACCCAGTTGCGTTCGGTGGTTGTTGAAGAGATCGTTGAATACGCTTCGATCGAGCAAGGTATGCCCGCTGCTCAGACCATAGCCGGCCGGCGACCAACTGGCAATCGCGCCGCGAGCGTTGGCGCGCACGATGCCCTCCCCGACGGCAGAATAATCCTGGCCAGAGGGGCTCGGCCAGATGAAATACCCCTCTGCGCAGGTCATCGGCAGGAAGAAAGGCAACTTGCTGCCATTCGCCAGCGTGCTGATATCCGCCAAAGCGAACAAGTTTTCAGTAGCCCACTGTTGGGTGGAAGCGTGTCCGTCATAATGGACAATCAGGCGGCCCTGGTTGATGGCCGTTTTAAGCGCGCTCTTGGCCGCGCTGGCGCTGGTGTAATTCACGCTAAGATAGATCTTATCCACCGTATACGTAGCGGGGACGTACGTATTGATGATTTGATCGGACTGTACGGGGAAGTTGCCGCCGCTGTCAGGGTTATCGGCGACGAATGTCTGGTAAGCGTTCCAACCGTCCTGGGGAGGGTTTTGCTCGTAATTGATCGCCTTATCGACCATCGTTTGGGCTTCGCCAACTGAACGCACCGGAAAACGACCGATGTACATATCGGGCAGGATGTCGCCGCCGCTGACGCTGACATAGCGGTTATCGGTTGCGGTCTGGCCGATCCAGGGATCGACCTCGGCCAGGTAGGGAGGAATATAATTGGTCGAATTATATTTATAAACGTTCTTGAAATCGAAATTCCCATCTCCAAGCAGGAGCACGAAGCTTGGGGCAGGCGCGACCCAATTGGCATAGGCGTACGTCAAAAAGGATTTAATCGCTTCGGCGCTGAACACGCCGCCATTGAACTCGTCATACACATCCTGGATATCGACCACCTGCACGCGCAACCCCTGGCCGGCGCGGAAATTCGCCAATGTCTGCGCCTGGCTGAGGAAGTCGGCAGGGGTGATGATGATGTAATCGGCGCCGATGGCAGTCGATTTCCAGCTCGAGGGGCTATCCTGGCTGATGCTGAGCGGGCTGAGGCGTTGGCCGGTCGTCTGGGCAAGGTAATGTTGCTCGGCCGAAATCCCGGCTTCGAAGCTGACTTGTTGGCCGTTGCCGGTTGCCTGGACGGTCGCCCCGCTGATGCGCACCGGCGCAAGAGGGTCGGAAATGTCGTAGGTTTCGATATCGCCGGAGGTGAAACCGTCGACGCGGTACTCCCAGGTCCCGGCCTGGTCGCCGCCAAAGAAGAGCCGGTCGCCCTCGGCGAAATACGTGTCGCTATAATCAATCTCAAACCAGTTGACCAGCACAGCATCCAGGGTGATGCTGCCGTCGCGTGGGCATTGCACCCGTAATGTGTTCACGCCTTCCACGAGATAAGATTGCGGTACGCTGGCCGTAAAACTGTATTCAGAGCCGGTCGGGAAAGAATGGTCGTCGATCAGGTTGCCGTTGAGATAAATGCGCGTGTGGTGATTGGGGGTGGCCGAATATCCGTTGAGCAGGCCGCGCACGACGACGGTATGGCTGCCGGTATCCAGGTGGTGCAGCTCGGTCTTAAAATCAAGGTAAGCAGACGCCGAGGAAGCATAGACCATCCCCCAATACCAGTGATCCAGGGCCGCGCCGCTGGGCTGGTCGGAGTAGTAATCGGTATCGATTTCGGCATGCTGGGTGGTCGCGAAGTACGCCGGAACACTGGCCGACCCGGAAGGCGCGCCGTTTAGCTCGGCCATGCGCAGGCCGGTCGAAGCGCCCCACGAAAGCCAGTAGACGTTCGTACTGGTGTACATGCTGTTGACCTTCTGGCCGTAAAAGAGTAAATAATCGCCCGGGTTGAAGGCGCCATCGGCCTCGCCCTGAACGTAAATGGCTGCCTGGGTAGACTGGTTGAAGAGCTGGAAAGTGCGCGGGTCGAGGCTGTCGACGGGCACGCCGGCCGTCTGAAGATCGGCATAGCTGACCTTGTAAAGACCGTCCTGGTTGACAAGAATTTTGTAAGCGGCCGTGCTGGCAGGGGCAGCCGCCGCCGGCTGGGCTGCAGCCGTGGGTTGGCTGCGCCAGGCGCGCGCCTGTGCATAGTTGAGCAGCAGCGCCTGCAGGCTGTCTTCGAAGTAGCCTTCCGCGTTAACCGAGCCCGGGCTGGCAGACCGGCCCTCTTTTGAGTTGAAATCCAGCTCGATACGGATGCGGCTGAAATAACGCAGCTCGCCCGTGATCGGATTATAGTGGAGCGGGTTGAAGCGTATCTCAGCGTAGCGCTGGCTGCGCAAGGAGCCGGTTGAGACGAGCTCGGCGGGGACCCCAGGTGTGAAGGCATCCGTTTGGTAGGCAGGGCCGCGTTCGTAGGCGGCGCCGTTAAGCTGCCAGCGCCCATCGGGAGACCGGTCCAGGACGGGGCTGGGCGAGGGGCACAAATCATAGCTGCCCGGCAGGCTGGTCGCCTCAGCCGCCAGCAGCTTCAGGCTCGGCAGGGCGTCCTGGGGGATGCCCAGCATGACGCCCTGCACCGGCAAGGGGGCCATCCCAGGGGTTTCGATTTGGGAGAGACCTGGCAGGCGCACGCTCTGGCAAGTCTGTCCAACGGACTGGGTGGCTTCGAATTGGGGAGCGGCCGGGGTCAGCTCAAGAACGAGCTTTGTCGGGGTGGTCTCGACGATCCGCAGGTAGGGGTTATCCACCGGAAGGGGATTTGGGTCAGGTTGACCATCTGGGGCGGCCCGGGCGTTCAAGACCCCGCCCCCCAGAAACGAAACCTGCAGCAAGAGCACGATAAAGCCAGTTAATAAGGAGGAAGAAAGCTTTATTCTATTCATAGAATCCTACCCTGGAAGGAATTACCTTGGCGTCGAAGCATACGCATATGGCTGTTCGGGATGTAGTGATGGAATGATTGTAGCTCGCAAAAGCCCGGTTTACCGGCTGCGAACCACAACAAAATCTCCTTCACATAATCCCTATGGTTTACGATAAATTGAGGACGAAATCAACTGCGCTGGAGTCGGGCAAGAAACCCAGCTCGTGGCATGGCACAGACTGGCACAACTCATCCAGAAATTTCAACGAAAAATCGATCTTTTCCGCATCCCATAAGGGGACGAACGTGCGCGCCAGCAAGTTGGCAGCCGCCTGGACGGGGTGGATCGGCGTAACGTAATTTTGGGCGGCCTGTTTGAGGATAAATACCCTGGCGAGCGGCGCGGAATCCGGCAGGGCCATACCGCCCTGGCCATGCCAGGGAGTACCATACAGGCGGAACCCATCCCCCTCTTTGCGCAGGATGACTTTATCGTCGTTTACAACCCGTACGCCGGGCGTCTTTTCCCACAGGCGGGCAGTCGTGGTTTTACCGGCGCCGCCGTGACCGGTAAACAAATAGGCCTTGCCCTGGTGAATGACCCCGGCGGCGTGGAACAACATGCCCAGCCCTGTGCCGAGCAAATTCATCATGAATAACTCGCCCATCGGATAACTTAACGGAAAAACATACCGATCGGGGTCATCTTCGCTCTGGGCGACGTAAATATCGCCGCCGCGAAAATCGGGCGGGAAGACGCCGAGCTGGTAGGGATCCTGGTTGGCAGAGTAAACCCGGATCACCAGCCGGCCATCCGCGTGGAGCAAATACCAGCCCTGGTGGGTATTAAATACGATCTGCGACTCGCTAAATTCCGGAAAATCTCCGCAGTGGATGTGCAGGTTAATTTCAGGCGCAGTCGAGGTTTGGAAATCGCTGGCGCGTTTTACAAAATCATATCCCGTCCAATGCGAATTGGGAATCAGCGAAATGGGGATACCCCCCAGGCAAAGATTGAAGCATTCGGGCATGCTGAAGAATTACTCGAAATGCCTGATGCTAGCTGCGCGGCATACTAACGCAATTCGGATTGGGCCTACAGGAAGTCCCGCCAATCCCAGTTTTGCACAATGCCAGGACGGCCTCTTCGGCCACCAGGCGAATCGTATCAAATGAGGGTTTGGTGTAGGTTTTTTTGGGCGAAAGACCCGTTTGATTGCTCGATTGATTTTCTGCTTTCATTTTTCCTCCAGTATTTTATCCGATAAAATCAGCCTCAAATTGATTAGGGATTGATTGCGGCGCCAAATGTTTCCTGCCTTTGATGGGTGAGCTGGCAGAGAAAAGGAACCTGCGCTTCTGGGTCGCCGAATTCCACCATGCCCATCGCCGGGCACTGCGCGCAAACCGTGCGCAATTCGCAGCTCGAGCAGGCGTACTGCTGGCTATACTCAAGCGCGAGCATGTTGTTCAAGAAACTGCCCCAGCCCTCGTTAAAGCTGCCCTGGCGGAGATCGAAATGCGGGGAGCGCGCCGTGATGCACATGCTCAGTTTCCCATAAGGATCGATGTGGAACAGGCTGCGCCCGGCGCCGCAGATATACATCTGGCGGCTGGAGATTTCGAGATCTTTATATTCTTCGAATATTTCCGGCCAGCGCTGCGCCCGGTCAGGGTCGTGAGCTTCGGCGGAAAGAATCAGCTCGGGAGCCAGGCGATACTGCGTCGGCTCCAGGCTGCCATCGATGCCGGCGTTGATCAGCGGGTCAAACCGGTATTCCAGGCCCAGGCTTTCCGAGAATTCCTTCATCTTCACGAGCTCATGCTGGTTCAGGGTGAGCAAAACGCTCTTCAATTTTAACGGCAGACCGCGCTCCAGGAGCAGCTCGATGCCGCGCATGCAGCGCGCAAACGAGCCTGGGACGCCGGTCACGCTTTCGTAGGTGGCCTGCGTGGCGCCATACAGGCTAATTTCGATCGCAAAGGGTCTCCATTCAGCCAGGTGGTCGACGATGCGTTCCGTCAACAACGTGCCATTCGTGAAGACCGTGGTGAGAAACCCCTTTTGCTTGGCGTCATCGTAGATTTGCAGGAAATCCTGGCGCAGGAAAGGCTCGCCGCCGGTCAACAGCAGCCACAGGCAGCCCGCATCGGCGATCTCGGAGAAGATGCGTTGTATCTCGGGCAGGGTCAGCTCGGCCTGGCGTGTGCCGGCGCGCTTCGCCAAGGGCAGATAACAGTGCCGGCAGCGCACATTGCAGCGCATCGTCACCTCCAATGAGCCATTCAAGGGGATGCGCTCCTGGCTTAATTTAGCGTGCAAACGATCGCTAAAAATGCTGTAACCGAGATAGGTGTTCTGTGGACAATCCATGATCGCCTTATACTTTACACAGTGCGCCGGCCTGGAACAGGTTTTCAGTCAGCTCAAGCAAATCTTGCCCGGCCTGAGACGGATCAACCTCAAATTCGCCGGTCATCTGCTGGAGCACGTCCGCCATGGAACGCTGGCCATCGATCAATTCCCAGGCACGCGCGGCGGTTTCATTCAAAGTCAGGATCGCTTCCATCTCGCCGACATTTTTTCGAACGGGCACCAGAATCGTTTCACCGGCAATCGAACGAGAAACGATGCTTGGGTCATGCCGGTAGATCGTATTCGAGAAATCACTCATCGAAAGTTCCATCAATATATTTCTGCCCTCCGCTGTATTGCGCTTATTATACATGACGCCAGATATTTTTGCATAAATGCGCCATAAAAAATTCTCGGCAAGCTGACTTAACGGTGGGCGTGGGTTGGGTTATAATGGGATGGGCGGGTTTATAGAAAAAGAACCCCAAAAAAAAAAGGAAAAGAACCCGGAGCTGGCGGGGTAGTGTAAATTAAAAAGAAGCC
>JAYRNN010000339.1:0-16942 GCA_041912175.1 Anaerolineales bacterium
CAAGGTGGCTGGCCATCTGCTTGCCCCATTGGAACGGGGCGTTGTTGGCATGCGCCCAGGCTGCGGCATAGTGTGGGGCAGTGTGAAAACCACCCAGTTCCTCGATGCCGCCGAATTTTTCAATGAGAGCCAGTTGTTGCTCCGCGTTCAGCACCAGCCCATTAAAGAAAGTCGTCTCGTTGAATGAGCCGGTTAGGGTGCCCTCCATGCTGGCGCCGTTGTCGCCCCAGATGTAGACGATGATGGTGTCGTCAAGCTCGCCTATTTCCTGGATGGCATCCAGCAGGCGCCCCACGTTCCAGTCTGCGTTCTCTGAAAAGCCGGCGAATACTTCCATCTGGCGCACGTAAAGCTTCTTTTCAGCGTCGCCAAGCGAATCCCAGGCTGGATATGGATCAGGTCGGGGAGCCAGTTGGGTATCCGGGGGAACAATGCCCAGCTTTTTCTGGCGCTCGAGGGTCTTCTCCCGGTAGGCGTCCCAGCCGTCATCGAATTGTCCCTTGTATTTATCTGCCCACTGCTTGGCAACATGATGCGGGGCGTGGGTGGCGCCGGTGGAGTAATAGACGAACCACGGCTTATGCGCATCGTGGGCGCGCACCGCGTGCAACCATTCGACGGTCTTATCGGTGATGTCGTCCGGGAAGTAATAGAGTTTTCCATCTTTGCTGTCTGGCACGCCGAGGACTGAGTTGTCTTGAGTGATCACCGGGTCATACTGGCCGGCGGCGCCGGTCAGGAAGCCCCACCAGTGGTCAAACCCCCAGGCTTGTGGCCAGTGTTCGAATGGACCGGCCGGCCCCATCTCACGGCCAGGCGTCATGTGCCACTTGCCAAAACCACCGGTAATGTAACCGTTCTCCTTCAGGATGCGCGGCAGCGGGGTGCAACTGCGCGGCCGCGTGCCGGTGTAGCCTGGGAAGGGCCCTGGGAATTCGGCGATGCCGCCCATGCCGACCCGATGGTGGTTGCGACCGGTGAGCAGCGCCGCGCGAGTCGGCGAGCACACGGCAGTGACGTGGAAGGCATTATAGGTCAACCCCATCTGCTGGACACGGGTCAGGTTTGGCGTGCGGATGCCGCCTCCGTATGTATCCGGGCCACCGAAACCGGCATCGTCGATCAAGACGATGAGGACATTCGGAGCGCCTTCTGGAGCCTGTGGGCCAGGAATGAAACTCCAGTCAGCAACCGCTTCATCCATTGTACGGGCGATCGCGCCGCCAAATTTACGGTCGGGAATTGGTAGGACGGTCCGATCGGGATTGAACTTGCCGCCAGCCTCGGCCAGGGCGTCTTTAAGGCCCTCTTTGCCCTTCTTATCGATGACCGTCACCGACTTTGCCGGCGAATCCGCCAGTGCCTGCTCGGCCGCTAACTGGTCGTCTTCGGCGACAATCGTCATGATGGCTGCCTGGCCAGGTTTGAGTTTATCACCTAGCCCGGCTTCGATCCCGCTCTCGATCTTTTTCTTGGCAAACTTGCCGACCACTGCGCCGGCCGCTGAGCCCACCACTACTGATGCAAGCAGCGGCGGCGCAGCCAGGCCGACCAGCAGGCCAACTCCGCCGCCCCAGCCCATACCCTTGCGACCCAGGTGATCCCCGGTCTCACTGACGGCAAGCTTGCCATCCTTGTCGCGCGAGACCAGGATCATGCCATCGGTCTTGATCTTCTTCTTTTTGGCGAGTTGCACCAAGGCATCGAAGTTTTTGGCGGCCGCCTCGGCTGCCGGGTAGGCCGCGATAATGACGATATTGCGTTCTTCACTCATCTCTAATCTCCTTTTCTCCTTGCTATTTCTGGTTGAAATCTGCCGCCAATGCGCCATCGGCAGTACGCAGATCCAGCACCGATCCCTCGATCGTATAGGTAGCCGCCGATTGTAAGGCAGCCAGGAATTGAGACTCCTGATCCAGGATACCTTCAGGTTCCCTGCAGGCTTTCATCGTCGACCCCAACGGGCCGATTTTGATCTGGTTACCGGTGACGGTATACGGACCGCTGTATTCATTGCAGCCGGCGTTACCTGAGAGCGTGCCATCCTTGCCGAAGCTGGCTGTGAGGCTGACGTCCCCCAGCACGCTGACCACTGCCTGCTCGCCGTTGTTGAAGCCGATCGCTTCCCAGTTGGTGTCCGCCAGATCCTGGGACTGGGTTTTATAGGTTGCCAGCGCTTTCCCGTCTGCCCCGTTCAAGGTGAGCTGGTCGCCTTTTACCGCGAAGGTTTTTACCTTGCCCAGCATTTTCAGGTAAGCGCTCTCCTGGTCCATCACCGGTTGGGCGCAAGCCATCATGGTCGCCGCCAATGGTGTGTTGATGGTCATGTTGCTGCCCGAGGCGGTGTACGTGCCGTTATATTGGTTACAACCGCTCGAGCCGCTCAACGCGCCGTCGGTGGTAAATGTGGCAGAAATACCCGTATCCGGCAGGATCGACTGGCCCGCCAGCTCCGTCAGCGCCCAGACTTTGCCGGTCAGGTTGCCGCTGCCCTTTGACGAAGCGCAGGCTGCCAGGATGAGCACCCCGGTGATCAAACAGATAGATAGGATGATTTTATTCAAGGTGTTCATCCGTTTTTGAATAACAGTCGTTGCTCGCCGCCGGCCGTCTCTAGGGCCAGGTTACCCTGACCGTCTGTACCACCGGCTGCGACCGCGTTTAATAGATGGGTATATTGCTGGTCCAATGATGCCTCGCCACAATAAGCCTGGGTTATGGCGCTCAGCTTGATTGAAAAGCCGTTTTGCTGCGAATATGTCCCGCTGAAGGTATGAGTATTGGTCGGCGCAGGTGGTTCAGCGCTGCGCGCACAAGCTGTTATAACCACGCTGGCAACGATCGCGAAGCAAAACAGCAGGCTTGATCTGGATCTGAATGATCGAGTAATCTTCATTTTCTATCGGCCTCCTTTCATTTTTCCCTTGTGTTTGGGCTATCTTGGGTTGAATGGTCGGCTGCACGACCTATCAACCAAAACAAACTTTTTTTCAAGAATCAGGGTGAGATGGGTTTGTTGCAAGCCGATGGTAACTTCACCGGCGTGTTGGTGTTTACGCCGGTCAATTGGATTTGTACAGCGAAATCACCTTCAAACTTGAGCGGTTTGTAGGTTCCGCTGTAGCTGCCGCTGAAGGCGACCGGGTAGCCGCCTTTGGCGTCGAGGTACAAATCGGCGTCATCCGCCGACCACAAGGCTTTGCTGAACGCATTTAGCTTGGGATTGCTGCTCTTTTGGGCAGCCGCCAAGAAAGCCTGGGCATTGATAACGTAATGTTTAACCGGCATACCATTCAGGGTCTCATCGCCGATAAACTTGCCGCGCGCCACGTCGCTGCTAGTTAACATACTGAACAAGCTCTGCGGGCTCATAGCGTCCAGTGCAGCCGTGTCGCTCGAGCTCATTGGTTTGACGCACAGTGGAAACAAACCATTGGCCATGATATAGGTACCGTCCGGCATCTTATAAAGGTCGACGCTTCTCGGTGTGAACAGACTGACCAGGTTACCGCCCACCTGTGCGGCGATCTGGCCAGCAGGCTGCCGGTGACGGTGGCATGGCTTTGTTTCTGATCGTTGGTCGTCAGCGCCGCGTTCAGGTCTCCCTGGGCTTTCTGGCCGTTGATCAAGCCGTTTACTTGGATATTGACTGTGGCATTCAGTGATGTAAGGCTGTCAATGGATTTGATCGGGATGATTTCGCCGGCCGGAGGAGCCCTGGTCGGCGCCAGCCAGGTGGAGAAAGCAGCCGACAATCCAGGCGCAGCGGCGGTAAAGGTCATGAACAATACGGAAACGACGATCGTGATTGCGACTCCTATCGAGAACGTTTTGTTCATTTGTCTGATTGACATCATCTTGTTTCCCAAAAGCCATCGCGGGTTAATTTTGGCGGCTTAGCCGCCAAAATTAACCCGGAAGAGGTCTTTCAATCGACGCGTTTGATTGCCGGCAAGAGATAGCTGCCATCCAGGATCGGCTGTTTAGGCTGGTACATCCGCATCATCGGCCGGAAATTGCCAGTATGCGGGGTCGGAAGCCAGTTCGATTCTTTATCCGCGCCGGGCGAATCCTTCTGCAGGTAGATGGTAACCGAGCCATCCGCGCCATATTTGAGATCGGGCGTCCGGTCGCCGATCGAGTAGCGCTGGATGGGATTGGCGACCAGGTAGAATTCGTGCGCGTCGTACATCGTCAGTGACCAGAAGGCATCCACCGGCGGCGGCGACTGGAGCTGCAGCTCATAACGGTGGTTACTGGTGAGCGGTTGGTTATCGGCGTCCACATACACGATCTGGTAATCTGCTTCATAGCCGTGGTTGCCCCACAGCCCGGCGCGGTCCGCGATCGCCCTGGTTACATACGCAATTTTGCGTTCCGGTATCTTCCACTCCGGCGCATCCACATCGCCAATCTCAAAGAAATCGAGGTTGTAGTCAAAAACGTGCAGCACATTCTGCCAGCCATTAACCGGCTTGGCAGCCGATTGGATCAATTCTTCAATCTTCTCCTGGGCGGCTTTAGCGCCCGCCGCCAGGATTCTTTCAAGTTCCGGATTGGGGTCAACGTACGGCGACTCGCCTGCCAACAATCCAAGTCCCCGGCAAACAGCCAGGAAAGGCGCATCTGCGGCGGGAGGCGGAAATGCCGCCAGGGCAACGCGGAACTCTTCCCACCATTTGAGATCTTCTTCTACCCGGAGATCAGCTTGGGGGACGCCGATCACCGCTGTGGGCGTCGGCCCGCCTTGATAAACGCTGAGCGGCGTGAGTGTAAACTGGTCCTGGAGTGCATGCACCGCTGGCAAGTCGGCTGTCCCATTGACCGCAAGCCGGCCAAGCATCACGAACAAACCGGTTGGAGCGTGGATGACCTGCATGCCGGTGGGGACTTCGCCGCTATACTCATGAGAGGTCAGGAGAAAATGCGCCTCCTTTGTGCCCGTGGCGCGCCGGCCGATATACGCAAAATTGTTCGTCCACGCGTCGATGAATTGGAGCACGTAATAGCGATCGTGTGTATCCGGTACATGCAAGACGAGCGGACCATTGCGAACATCGCAGATGCCGATCAGGTATAGCGTATCATTGTTAGGCGAAACGAAATGTGCCTGTGGATCAAGCAGATTGCGAGCATAACCGATTGTGTTGTAAGGAAGCGGCTCCGGGCCAGCCAGGTTCGGACCGGCTGGGAATTTTCCAATTTCATGCATGTTGTAAACCAGCGGGTAGCCATAAATATAGGCTTCTGCCGCCAGCTTTACCTGCTCTGTTATATCTAATTTCATAAAGATTGTCCTTTCTTAGATGATTTTCAAATAGATATTTGTCAGCCGTCCAATTATTCGTACTTCGGCTGCCAATCTGGCTTCATTTTTTCCTTGAGCGTCTCGCGCTCGGCGACTTCGCCAATCACCGCCTTAGGCAGCTTTGGCAGCGGCTCTTCCCAGGCGAACCACAGTGCAGCCATGCGGAAGCTGAAACCGACCACAAACGAGATCAAGGTCGCCGGCCAGGCTGTGAGTCCGAGGTACTTGGCGCAAACCAGGTATACAAGCGAGGTCAACACGGCCGTACCAACGAACCATTCCCCGCGGACGAACTGCTTGGCCCCATGTCCGGCGGTGATATCGATCAGGAACCGTCCGGCTGTCGGCCCGACCACGCCAACCGCGATGGCGGCGATGGCTGGCAGCCCAGCAGACAGGGCGGCATTCACGCCAATCGCCGCGTACCACGGCAGGGAGAAAGCGGTCATGAACTGATAGAATGTCTCCCGGAATTTCTGGCCTGCCTTGTAGGAAATCAGTAAGCCGACGATACCGGCCAGGAGGCACAAGATCAGGTACCACGGGTTACTGAGCGAGCTGGGGATCTTATTGAGCAAGACATCTCTAGACACCCCGCCGCCGATCCCGCCAAAGATCGCTAGCAGCAGTATTCCCACAACCGACCACTGCCTGCCTTTGTAATAATCGGGACGTTGGGCGAGCAGCGCGCCGTTCAGGGCGTTGGTCGTTGCCGCGATCAGGTCGATGATTACAAAGCTACCCACTGTAATAAATGAAGCTAAATAGGCTAGATATGACTCCATAGAACCCTCGAACTTTCTTCTGAATTTAGTTAGCAGCCGGCTCGGCTGTCGTGTTGTTGGCTGTGCCCATCGCTGCCATATCCTGCTGGTGGAAATCTGCCAGCATCTTCCGTTCGGCGTCTAGCTTGGGAAACAAGAAGAAGACCAGCGCCGCGCCGATCAAGACAAATAGGATTCCGGCAATATAGGCTTGCTGATCGCCAGCCAGGAAGGATGATTTGGCTGCCGCCGTCACCTGGTCGGCATACTGCGGGTATTGTGTGGCGATCGACTGCGCCCCGGCATAAGACATGGTCAAACTGCTGGAGACGCTCGCCGGCGCCTCGGCTCCTTCCGGCGCGGCGGCGATGGCCGCCGTCATGGCCGCCGCATAACCTGCTGCCAGAAGCGCGCCAAAGATCGATTGCATTAGCGCCCCGCCGAGGTCGCGCTGCAGGTCAGCCGTACCGGAAGCCATCCCGGCTTTGGTGACCGGCACCGATCCGGTCAGGGAACGGCTGGCCGGCGTGCCGGCCAGGCCAACCCCCAGGCCGACAAAAGCATACCCCAGGCCAACTTTCCAGTACGGGATGTTTTCCTTCCAGAGCAACAGCATGGTTATAAAGCCGAGCAAAACGAAGAAATACCCGGCCAATAGGGTGAAACGTGAACCGCGACCTTCCACCATTTTAGCGGAACGCGGTGCAGCCAGGATCATGAAAAATGCCGCCGGCAGGATGGCGAGCCCGGCGGATACGGTATCATAGCCGAGTACATTTTGTAAGAATTGCTGGCCGATGAACATCGCCCCCATCAGAGAACCAAAAACGATGATCCCGCCGACTGCCGCGACCCAAAAAGTCCGGCGGGAGGCGATCTTTAGATCATACAGGGGGAACTTTGCTTTCCGCTGGCGTAGCACGAAGAAAATCAAAGAAAAGATCGTAACGACGACAAGACCCCCAAACAGGGTTGGATTCGTGCTGGCGACCGGCGCAAAATTGAGCGCCAGGATCAAAGAACCCACCAGCAGGAGCGATAGGATACCCCCCGGGTTGTCCACCGGCTCGGTCGTCTCGCCGACATGCGATGGGAGATATTTCCAGGCCATGAACAGCGCCACCACGGCGATAGGCAGGACGACGTAAAAGACGGAATTCCACGGGAATCGCATCAGCAATAAGCCCGAAAGGAGCGGCCCGCTGGCGTTGATCGCCCCGCCGATCGCGGCCCATAATGCAATTGCCCGCGTCCGCCCGGGTCCGGGGGCCCATAATGCCGCAATCAAAGCCAGGGTAGTCGGGTAGGCCATGCCGGCGGCGATTCCGCCAAAAATACGCGCCGCAATTAAAACCTGGATCGTCGGGGCTGCTCCGGAGATGATCGCCGCCGGGATCGCCAGGAGCACACCCAACATGGCGATTTGCTTGCGCCCGTAGCGGTCGCCCAGGGCGCCCAGCCATAACACCGAACAGGCCAGACCGAGTGAGTACCCGACCGCCACCAGGTTGAGCTGCGTTTGCGAGGCGTTAAATGCAGCCCCAATTGACGGCAAGGCTACATTGGCCATTGCCAATGGCAGGTTGGCGACAGCCGCAATAATGATTAAGGTTGTTAAGATAATTCCGGCCTTTGCCGGAGAGCCAGCTTCGGCCGGTGTGACTCCGGTCGGCCTGGCAGGAGCAACGGTTGCAATCATATGATCCTCCTTATCTATATCCAGATGGCGTCGGCCATCCGGATGGATATCAAAAGTTAATTAACCGGCCAACAGTTTTTGCTTGGCAGCGGCGAACTCCTCGTCGGTCAGCAGTCCCTGGGCATGCAATGTTCCTAAGCGCTCGATCTGGGCGATCATGTCGTCTTCAGGAGCCGGCATTGCTGCCGGCGGGCCATACTTTTCTTGCTGCGGAGGGGGGGCGTACTCCTGTTCCGCTGTATTCACGGCATGCGCATAGGCCTGGGCATTTTTATCCGCCTGGCGGCGGTTGACGGCATTGCGGGTGGCGGTGGCGGCGCCAACGACGGCAGCCGTCCTGGCCATCCCTCGAATTAATCCGGGCATTTTTTACCTCCTTACTGGTTAAGCGAGGCAAAAGCCTCGTCCATGATGGTGGCCGGCACACGGAAGTTGAATGCAGTTTCCACACCAGCCTGCTCGAGGGTATTCGCCAGGGCAATTGCCCAGGTGTGTTCGATTGCCAGGGCGACTACTGCCGAGCCGGGCGCCATGCCCTCGTACAGCGTGGCGGAATCCTCAGAGTCGAACAGGCCGCGCGTCCCGGTTTCGATGAACCCCAAGGCTTCTTTCTGAGCGGGTGGGAGCTCTTCAAGGTCGAGCGACCAGCAGCGGCCCGTCTCGTCTTTTAAGAGAATTAAGGCGTCGAGTACCCGGATGGTTCCGGTTGAGACCTGCCGCTCGAGTTCTGCCAGCACGCTGCCGTCGAAGTGTGGCGCTCCGATCGCCATTACGACCACATCAACGGGTCCATGTTTGATCATTGTGCATCTCCTGTTTAAATTTTTGGACGGGTGTTGCCCGTTTATAATCGAATAAGTTTCATCCCTATGGTGCTGTTGGGGTAATACGGCGCCTGTTTGCGGTTATGATAAGAACCGACATAGCTGAAGATATCCGCTGCTATCCCTAACCCGATCCATATCCAATCGTAACCATTCAATGGGAACACGATCACATACATCAAGGTTGTCCAGGGCAGAAAGGACAGGCCCAACAGGCTGACCAGCCAGGGGAATTAAAACCGGCGAAGGCGGCGCTAGGCTGCGGGAGTAGCTTTATTGCCCGGTAGCGCCTGCCGGTTGGCATAACCGGTGTAGCCATAGTGACCCAGGTCAAGCACGACCGCCAGTACGATCCAAAGCCAATCCCAACCCGTTAAGCCGGTTGGCGTCCAGAGCAGGACATACATCAGGGTAGTGAACGGCAGAAATATGATCCCAAGGAGCGGCCACAGCCAGCTCCCACCAAAGGCGTTGGTAAAATAGTTCGGGCGGGCTATCCAGATGAAAATATCCGCCAATCGAGGAAACAAACCGGCCATCAGGGCAAATAAACAGGGCATTTTGTTCTCTTTCTTTACATAGGATCAGGTTGGATAATTATTCGTGCATCACCTGGCGGGTTAGTGACCACCGTGGGCCATTTCGTCGATGCATACGGCTACTGCCAGGATTAAGACGTCGTCCTGTCCGGGATCGACTGCCACACCGTAACTGTCGCGCAGGCGGAACCACTTCTTCGAAACTTCGGCAACCTTGTCGCGACCTTCGCCAATTGTGTATTCGTGATCCAATATATTTCCTTGCACCTCCAGATCGGGTCCATTTTTAATATTGACTACCCAACGCTCGCGGATCGGGTTGATCAGGGCTTTCTTAACCATTGCCAGGTTCTCGCCGTGCGGCCCTTCTATTTCCATGCTGTCTTTAACGTGCAGCATGCGCTCCTGGATCTTGCATAACTCGTTGCCGTGAGCGTCTTCGAAAACCAGGGTCTGGCGGATGCGCAGCGCCTTGCCGTCCACTTTGAAGACCTTCTGGCCCCGATCGTTTTCGATCCAGAAGTCGTCGCCAATGGCAACCATCTTCTGCCGCATTTGATAGTGGTTACCCCCGCCGCCCGGCTGCCCGAGTTGTCGATCGTCCTGGCGTTCATCGCGCCGTTCTTCACGCCTTCCTCGTAACATCGGAACCTCCTTAATCCTTATTGTCTGATGGTTGTTCAGTTTGCATATTTCTGTAATTGTTCGAGCAGCCAATATGGCGAGTCGCCTTGGGTCACAAAGCAATTTGCGCCTGCTCTCAACAGGCTTCGACTCTTCTCAAGTTTACTGCTCATCGCTACGACAATTAGCCCCGGGTTCAGCGCATGCAGCATACCGATCAGCGCCTGCATTGGGATGCCCGGAAGGTTGCCATCTAACAAAATCAAGTCAGCCGATTGTTTTTCGGTAAATTCAAGCAGGCTTTCGCCATCCTGAACCTCGCCAATCAGATTGAAAGCAGGATAATTTTCGAGCGCTAATTCGATCGTCGCCCGGGCTGCTTCGTTGGAATCTGCCAAAACAATGCGCATGACAATGGGCTCGCTGGTTGCGATAATTCGGATTGTTGTATCTGGATGTCAGTTTAGCAAATTAACTCCCCTGGCGCAATAACCACTTGGGGAGTTAAAAGTCTGGATTTTTTTTATCTGATCGGCTAACCGAAAGTATAGGCTGGAGATGGTGCACCAGGGTCTGCTTTGCCGCCTAGACCCGGTTTTTCACTCCTAATTTTGCAAGCAAACTGGTCAGGTCGTATTTTACCGTCGCCATACTGATCGAAAGCCGGTCAGATATTTCTTGATTGGAGCTTCCTTGGGGCGCGGGCTGCCGATCTGGATCAAGGCCTGCGTGGGTTCCGACGCAAGGACCGAGTGGCCGCGGTAGGCCGCCTGGATCGCCGCTCCTTGACGCGAAAACCAACCCCATCGTCCTGAATCATCAGTTTAATTTCGAGCCCGGCTTTACCGCTTTCATCTGCCGGGAGCACGGTTGTATTCAGGCTCAGATAGCCTGAGCGAGTGGATATTCGAGATCAACCATTCTGCCGAAATGTCCTGGCGCTGCTTATCTATCTATAGTAGGACTTACGCAGTTGAACCGAGAGTAATGGTCGGATAAGCCACATACAAACGCATGGTGGAACGGACAATACACGCCTTGGCATCAAACCAGGAAATGCCTGTCTGAAGCCGATAAATTTCGAGTCTAACAGATGCCCGGATTGGCAAGCCGATGTGGTTACGCTGCGAGACTTCGAGCCGATATTGACCACGCTCGATGCCGGTAAACTGTTTGATGCCACGATGGTAGACCTCAATTTGCCAGGCATCCAGTGCATGGAAGGCAGCCTGCTCAATGGTCGTGTCCAGGCGGCTGGTCGCCCAGTATTCTGCGTCGCCGTTTGTTGGCGCGACTGCCCGAAAAACCTTGACTCAACCATAACCCTTCAGGTGCACCAGGCATCCATGCATCGGAATGTAAATTTCGCTAGTGGGAAGACGGGATTTCCTAAAAACAATGATCGTCTCTGGATCTGCCTTCGTGTTGGCAGGGTTGATAAAGCTTCTAGACATCGACTTAGCTCTCATTTGCTCATCTCATATAGTTTGTCCACTCTGTGTCCCTTTCAAAGGGGACATTTTAACTTTGCATAAAGGGGACTCTACTACTTTGCGCTCAATCTGAATTGTCTGGTTGACGGAAATTATAATTCCGTGTAAAATAGCCAAACCTAAAAATCGATGGGCCCATAGCGCAGTTGGGAGCGCGTCTCAATGGCATTGAGAAGGTCGAGAGTTCGAATCTCTCTGGGTCCACACAACCTAGGTGATCAGATATTAGGGATTGGTTGACCAGGTGAGCGCTTGCGTTCCTGGCTGGCTGATCCCTAATTGGCTGATACATCCATAGAGAAAACAGGAATATTAAGCCATCTGCCAGCGAACCGGGATATTGAGATGTGAGCCCGGTAAAGTACCCGCAGAGTACAAGACCTTAAATTTGGTCTTTGAGGCCGAACTCGCCTGTTGCCCTGTTCCAGGGCTATCTTTACCGGTGAAAGAGCGATCGTTTCGGTCACGATTTCTGCCTTAGCCGGTGACGGGTCTCACCCGTTAGCGTGAGCCAAAGCGGTCGAGTACGCTACTCGGCAAGTAGGGTGGTACCACGGAGCAATCCTTCGTCCCTGATGGGGTGAAGGATTTTGATTTTTAACCTTTCGAGAGGAGGTGCAAGATGAAAGCTTCTGAGAAAAACTGGCCATCTTATCGACCACAGAGGATTGAGTCAGGTCTTCAGAAACAATGGGATGAGCAGGGGCTTTATCTTGCCCACGAAAGCGGCAATAAGCCAAAATATTACTGCCTGGATTTCTTTCCCTACCCGTCGGGTGATGGTTTGCATGTTGGGCACTGCCGTAATTACATCCCGACCGATGTACTATCACGTTTTAAACGTATGCAGGGATTTAATGTTCTGCACCCAATGGGTTGGGATGCGTTCGGAGAACCGGCGGAGCAATTTGCAGTGGCGCATGGGGTGCATCCGCGAGTGACGACAGATCGCAACACGGCCAATTTCCGCCGCCAATTCCGCATGATTGGCGCCAGCTATGACTGGACACGTGAGATCGACTCCTCAAAACCGGAATTCTACCGCTGGACCCAGTTTTTCTTTTTACAACTCTACAAACGCGGCCTGGCATATCGCGATACGAACTGGCAGTGGTGGTGCCCTGTTTGCCAGACGACCCTCTCCAGCCATGAGGTCAAGGACGGCGTTTGCTGGCGTGGTCACTCGGGTGTGACGAAGCGCGAGATCCCTGCCTGGTATTTCCGAATTACTGCCTATGCAGAGCAGCTATTGGAAGGTCTGGACGAAATCGATTGGCCAGAGAGAATAAAAACTATCCAACGAAACTGGATCGGTCGTTCGCAGGGCTGTGAAATCGTTTTTCTTACTGAAGCTGGCGAGCGCTTATCTGTATTCACCACCCGGGCAGATACCCTATTTGGGGCGACGTTTCTGGCGCTAGCCCCTGAACATACCATGTTGAACCAGCTAACGACGGCTGATCGGGCAATAGAGATAGCTGCATATCAGGCTCAGGCGGCGCGACAAAGCGAAATCGAGCGACAGATGGAGATTCGCGAGAAAACCGGAGTGTTCACCGGCGGGTATGTATTTAACCCATTGAGTGGTGAACGAATACCGGTCTGGGCAGCTGACTATGTCTTGCCGACCTACGGAACTGGCGCAGTCATGGGCGTCCCCGCCCATGACGCACGCGATTTTGCATTTGCAGCAAAATATGGACTGCCGGTTCGAGCCGTTATTACACCTGACAATGCACCGGAAAGCACGATCGCCGGCGCTTATTCTGGCCCAGGTGTGATGGTGAATTCTGGCCCCTATGATGGATTGTCCAACCAAGATGGGATCAGAAAAATATCGGCTGATTTGCTCCAAAGCATCCTGGGCGGTCCAAAGGTCATCTATCGCATGCGTGATTGGTTGATCAGCCGTCAACGCTACTGGGGGACTCCCATCCCGATTGTCTATTGTGAGCTGCATGGCGAGCAACCCGTGCCTGAGGAGCAGCTTCCAGTACTGCTGCCGCCTATGGAGAACTTTCAGCCAGACGGAAGCGGACGGTCGCCTCTGGCGCGCCTTGAAGAATTTGTAAACACTACTTGCCCGGTATGCGGTGGGCCGGCTCGCCGTGAGACGGATACTCTGGGAGGGTTTGCCTGCTCATCGTGGTATTACATGCGCTATGCCAGCCCTCATTATGACCTGGGTCCATTCGACCCACAAGCCTTAAAATACTGGCTACCGGTCGATTTGTACATCGGCGGCGAAGAACATGCTGTATTGCACCTGTTATTTGCGCGCTTTTGGACGCGTGCGCTGGCGGATGCAGGATACATTAATTTTCGGGAACCCTTCAAGAAGCTGCTCAACCAGGGCCAATTGATGGCCCCTGATAGCAGCCGTATGTCTAAATCACGCGGTAATGTCATCACACCAGATCACGTGGTTGAAGCCTATGGTGCAGATGCACTGCGGGTATACGAGCTGTTCATGGCGCCATTTGATCAAGATGTTAACTGGAGCATGGAAGGCATCAACGGCGCGCAGCGCTTCTTAAATCGAATCTGGAAATTATTTGCCGATGCCTATTCTGAATCCTCCCAATCCTTCGGAAAAGATCCAGAATTGGAGCGCCTGCTCCATAAGGCCATCCAGCAGACCAGCTCACGTATCGAATCCTTTCGTTTTAATACGATGATTTCTGGGTTAATGGAATTTCTAAACGTACTCGCAGAGAGGCGACAGCAAGGGAATAAATGGCGCACGGCTACATATCATCAATGCCTGGAAACCTTTATGGTTATCTTAGCGCCAAGCGCGCCATATATCGCTGAAGCGTTGTGGTCACAAACTGGGCATACCGGAAGCGTGCACCAACAACCCTGGCCGGCCTGGAATGTTGATCTGGCGAAAGATGAGACCGTAAGGATCGCGATTCAAATCAATGGTCGGACGCGCGACGTAATCCAGACAGCGCCGGATGCCGGCCAGGCCGAAGTGCAAGAAATCGCCTTCAGTAGGCCAAAGATTCAAACTTTCATGTCTGACCAGTTGATCACGAAAACGATTTATATTCCGGGTAAAATTCTAAGCATCGTGACAACTAAAATCGGTGCATGATACTATGTTATCTAGCGCCATGGCTGCAGTTCGCGGCCGGTGAGGGTTTGCGATGTCTTTTACATGCTATCAATGTAACGATCCGCAATCTTTGGAGATTACGGTTTCGATCCAACTTTATAAAGGCCGCTGTGCGAATGAAATAACCCTCCAACTCGTGGAGTGTCAATACTGCGAGTTTGTAGGTATCGCCGTTTACGAGGAAGGCCGACTTGGCGCCTCGGATACTCGAACTTGGAAACATACCGGTTACCGCTTAGATCCTAAGGATCTTGTAATTATCAAAGAAATGATCCTGGATTGTCCGGATCGATTAAATCCGGCTTGTGAATGCCCCGTACACCTCCGCCTCTGCGCTTGCGATGGAAGTGGAGATTGGATTGGATTGAAGGGGTTTAATCTCTACGATAAATTTCCGATGAGGATGAGCGTGTAAGGGTGGGATGATGAAGATAATTTTGGCAGCTACCTGGAATCCGCGTGGCGAGCACTCCCGTGCAGCGAGTCTTTTGCCGCGGCTGCTGCAGATTTATGGGGCGATGGTTATTACTCTGCCTCCTGATGTTGATCGCGAGATGATCAACGCCTTAAAACAGCTTATAACCGAGCAAAGAACTTCAGAAAGAGTAAAGTTTATCCTGGCGCCGGATTGGTCTTGGGGTCGGTATTTGGCTTTGCAGAACTCGCTCGATCAACCTGGAGATTTCATCCACTATGCTGATTTTGACCGTTTACTTCGATGGATCGAAACCAGGCCGGGTGAATGGCAGAATGTTATTACGGAGATTCAGAAGTGGGATTGCTTGATCATCGCGCGCAGCCAGGCGGCTTACGATACGCACCCGCAGGCGATCATCCAGACAGAAGCCACCAGTAATCTGGTAACTTCCTTTTTCTTGGGAATGAAGGCGGATGTTAGTTCTGGGTCGAAGGGATTCAGCCGAAGGGCAGTTGAATTCCTGTCAGTCAATGCCAGGCCACGGCGAGCCATCGGTGCAGACGCGGAATGGACAGTATTGCTTCGCCGGGCCGGGTTTAATATCGGCGTGATGCCCGTAGATGGGCTGGATTGGGAATCAGCAGATCAATATCAACAGCAAGCTGCAGGTTTGGTTGAGCAGCGTTTGGCCGCCGAACAATACGATATGGATCCACTTCATTGGGCCTATCGCACAGAAATCGCCCTCGAGATCGTGACCAGCGCCTTAGATGCTGCCAATCAATCGATTCAGCCGCTTGACCAGTTATCGTTTGACTTGGATAGCGTCTTTGAAGTAGATGATTACATGTATTTCTATAGCGATATGCTTACACCCGAGCGTACGCAGCAGCAACTAGATTTCTTGGTGCGTGAGTTAGAATTGCACGATCCTCAAACCATCCTTGACCTGGCATGTGGGTTTGGCCGGCATGCCAATCCTTTAGCTGCCCTCGGGCATCGCGTAATTGGTGTAGACCTGACCCCGGGTTTTCTTGAAATTGCCGAAAGGGAGGCAAAAGGCCTTGGCGTACAGGTAGATTATCGCCAGGAAGATATGCGCCTGCTCGATGCTTCTGAGGAATTTGACCGTGTGTTATTATTGTTTACTGCTTTTGGCTACTTCGAAGATGACGAAAATCTACGCGTGCTCCAAAATATCGCCCGGGCGTTGAAGCCTGCTGGAATGTTGATTTTTGATATTCAAAACCGGGACGCCTTCTTAAAGGATTTCTTGCCTTTTCATGTTTCAGAAAAAGAGGGCAATTTGATGATTGACCGGCACACTTTTGATAGCCTGACGGGCCGCTTACATAATCAACGCATCGTTATCCGGGATGGGATGCGGCGGGATAAGCCCTTTTTTGTGCGGTTGTACAATCCGAGTGAAATCCAGGCGCTTTTGTCGGAAGCGGGTTTGGAAATGACTCGCATTTTTGGTGGTTGGGATGGTTCGCCGATCTCAAGCGATAGTCGGAGAATGGTTATCATTGCAAAGAAAATGCACGATGGAGAAAAAGAATGACTGAAGCGCTCGTATATAATCCTGCAGAAATCGAACCTCGATGGTCGGCACGCTGGGAGGCCAGCGGTCTATATCACTCGGATATTGACCCAACGCGACCGAAACATTATGCATTAACCATGCTGCCTTACCCCTCCGGAGATTTACACATCGGGCACTGGTACGCCATGACGCCCTCAGATGCTCGGGCTCGTTTTATGCGCATGAAAGGTTTTAATGTCCTCTTCCCGATGGGTTTCGATGCGTTTGGCCTTCCAGCAGAAAACGCAGCAATCAAGAATAGAATCCACCCAAAGAAGTGGACGTATGCCAATATTGATCGCATGCGCAGCCAGTTGAAAAGCATGGGTGCTATGTTTGATTGGCGTCGAGAAGCGGTCTCGGCAGACCCGGAATATTACCGCTGGTCTGAGTGGTACTTCAACCAACTTTACAAACACGGCCTGGCGTATCGCAAGATGGCTCCAGTCGATTGGTGTCCAAACTGCAACACCACTCTGGCGCGCGAACAGGTTTGGGGCGATGATCGCCATTGCGAGCGTTGCGGCACACCCGTGGTCCGAAAGGATTTGGAACAGTGGTTCTTCC
>JAYRNN010000340.1:0-3967 GCA_041912175.1 Anaerolineales bacterium
GTCGAAAGGCGTCCAGGTATAACAATAGTTCCATCAGGTTATCGTTGACCGGCACCGAACAAGGTTGGATCAGAAAAATATCCTGGTCGCGGACAACTTCATCGATCGAGACATGAATTTCGCTATCGGGCATGCGCCGCGTGGTACATCTCCCAAGCGGGACGCCGAGCAGGTTGGCGACCTCTGCGGCGAGAGATGGGTGAGCTGAACCGGAAAATATACGTAATGGATGTTCAGACATAATGACCTTGCAACAAAGCGAAAAGGATAAATTATTTTATCATGAGCGGCTGGATGTGCTACAATTTAATCGTTATGCTGCCCCAATTTGATCATGATCTATTCCTGGAAGCCTGGAAGACGTTTATCAATGACCAGATTGTCTTCACGGAAATCAATCCGATCATTATCAAATCGTGGCGCAGATGTTGGCTGCGTCAGAACCCCCACCGCCGAGTGCAATTAAATAAATTAAATGTGGAGCATCTACTGGCCGCCCAGGTGGCCAATTTTGAGTTAATCTCGATCTCTCGTCCAATTATGGAAGATATCTATCAATTCCTGGAGGGAGCTGAAACCGCGATCGTGCTAACGAATGCCGCCGGGTATGTGCTGGATATTTTGGGCGATCCTGGAATCCTTCAAATTTTGGAAGGGTTTGGAATCTTGCAAGGCGCTTTGGTATCTGAAAGTGAAATGGGGACGAACGCATTTGCACTTGCAATCCAGGAACGGTGGCCTTTACGTGTGGCGGGTGGAGAACATTACCTGGAACAGTTTCATGAGCTCTCGGAAACCGCCTCCCCGATATTTGATCTGACAGGCCGCCCGATGGGTTCAATCGGGGTTATCAATCTGGCTTATCTATACCACCCGCATTCGCTGGCGCTGGTAGTGGGTGCGGCTCGCGCGATTGAAGGGCAACGGCAGGCCGATTACCTGCTGGCAGAGCAAAATGCGCATTTGGCGCAATTGAACGCGATTGTTGAAGCCAGCAGCGATGGCATCCTCGTGATTGATGGCCAGGGTGTTCTGACACACATTAATGATGCGGCAACCCGGATCATCGGCATTACCCGCCAGGCAGCGCTTGGTAGAGAAATTCAAAGCTCCGTCACCTATCCGAGCTTTATCGATGATGCAATTCGCCGGCGCGAGCGACTGGTGGATGTAGAAATTGCTTTGAATTTTGGCGACCGGGTCATCAACGGCGTGATTAGCTTGAATTATGTACTGAAGGATAATGCAGTCCGTTGGGTGATTGTCACCTTGCGCCAGGAAAAGGGTATCCGAGAGCTGATTCAAAGGCAGGCAGGCGCCCAAGCGCTGTTGACGTTAGAAGATATTCCAGGAGAATCGGTTGCTATCCGCCGGGTGCACCGTTTTGTGAAAGTCGCCGCGCCAGCCCAGGCAAGCATTTTGATCCGCGGCGAAAGCGGCACCGGGAAAAATGTCCTGGCATCTGCGCTGCATAATGCCAGCCCACGGCGTGATGGGCCATTCGTGATTATTGGCTGCTCTTCCATTCCCCATGAGTGGGTGGTGCAAGAATTAATGGGCTATGACAAAAGCCTTGACCGGAAGAACCCGGGCGGCCGGCCAAGCAAGTTCGAATTGGCGGATGGCGGAACGCTTTTCTTCCAAAATATCGATGATCTATCCTTAGAAGCCCAGGCGATTTTACTCAATGTGCTCGATTTGGGGATTGTGCAACGTCTCGGCAGCGATCGTCCGATTGGCGTGGACGTGCGCGTGATTGCATCGACTTCAGCGAATATCGAGAAATTAATCGCACAAGGTAATTTCCGGGCAGATTTGTATTACCGTTTGAGCGCGTTTGAGACAACCCTTCCGTCACTGCGCGAACGGAAGATCGATATTCCGATTCTTGTCGTCCGCATTTTGACCCGGATTTCACGCCAGTTGGGACGCACGATATTGATCGAACCAGGGGTCATGGAGTTATTGTCGAAATATCACTGGCCAGGGAATGTGCGTGAGCTGGAAGCGGTGCTGGGGCGTGCGGCGGTCCAAGCCGGACCAGCCGGGATGGTCAGCACGCTGATGCTGCCGACAGAGGTTCAGAATCCAAGCCTCGCCATCCAACCTGACCAGGACCACACTATCCTTTCCATGTATGAACTTGAACGCGAATCGATCTTGCGCGCCGCACAAGTGTGTAGAGGAAATGTAAGCGAGATGGCGAAATTATTGGGGATTGGGCGAACGACGGTTTGGAGACGAGTCAAAGGAATGGACATTTCTCTGGATGAATATCGATATGGGGGCTTGCCGGAAAGGGATGTAAACAGCGCTGTCTAGACTGTATAGATAGGCCTGGAAAGCATTTGTAAGGATAAACAATTGTGTCAAAATGAAACAAACCACGTTAAATACTGTTTCAATATGAAACAAAACAGTTGCTTTGTTTGACAATTTGAGATATAGGGATAGAATTAAATAGTATATCCTTTTGCTATCCGAAGAGGTTTGCTGAATGCGGCAGTTTATTGGAATTGTGCAGAACAGCTGGCTAAATTATTACGGAAGCACCTAGTGGTTGAGATGCCGTCAACAGACCGATGAGGCCTATGTTGGCGGTTTTATTTTGGCTGCGAGCGGCAGCACGGGCCCTTCGCATTCAGGAGCCGCGACGCATGCGGATCAGTTAGGCCTGCCAGTCTAAGCGATCTGCTCAGATGGATGAATGCCAAGAAAGGAGGCGCAAGTAAGAGCGTAGTTTTTGTTTGTGAGCTCGTAAATTGTTTTTTGGGCCAAACACATTTTTACACTATCTTTCTAGCAACCATAATCAAGCAAGGAGAATAAACAATGGGACCTATTTTAGGCGAGATCTTTGGAACCTTCATCCTGATTCTATTGGGTGATGGCGTCGTAGCGAACGTCGGCCTGGCGCCCCGTCTGGCTGCAAATGGTTATAACTGGAACACGATAACCTTTGGATGGGCATTCGCGGTTATCATCGCTGTGTACGTTTCGGCGGGCGTTTCTGGCGCGCACCTGAACCCGGCGGTGACGATCGCCCTGGCAGCCAAGCGCGGCTTCCCCTGGGCTAAGGTTCTACCATACATTGTTGCTCAGATCGTCGGCGCGTTCTTGGGCGCGGCTGGCGTCTATCTGGTCTACATGGATGGCTTGAGAGGCGCAGGTATGCCCAATGTGTGGTGCACTGGTCCTGGTTCGGTTTTCGGCGAGGCCTTCTGGGGCGCTGCGACTGACAAAGGTGCAGGTACGCCGTACTCATTGATCAACGCTGTAATCGCAGAAATTTTTGGCACAGCAGTCCTTTTATGGGGCATTCTGGCCAGCGGCGATTCCAAGAACACTGGCCTGATGCATAACCTTGGCCCGTTCCTGGTTGGCGGCACCGTCCTGGCTGTTGGTCTGTCTTTGGGCGGCCCGAGTGGTTACGCGATCAATCCAGCGCGTGACTTTGGCCCTCGTTTGTTCGGCGCACTCGTCGGCACGACCGGCCTTTTCAGCGGCGCATATTGGATCGTCGCTCCAATTATCGCACCGATTATCGGCGGCCTGGTCGGCGTATTCACATACGACTGGTTCGTCACAGCTTTCCTGCCTAAGAAATAATCTTCATCGTCCTTACCAGGCTGGCGACTTGCCAGCCTGGTAAGATATCACCCTAAAACCGACTGCCGGAGGTAAATCTATGAAAAAATTGATCAACACGCCCGAAGATGTCGTTCGCGAAGAGTTGGAGGGCATCGTCGTAGCACATCCTGACCTGGTGAAGGTCTTTTTTGACCCGAACTATGTCGTGCGCGCGGATGCGCCTGTGAAAGGAAAAGTTGGCCTGCTTTCCGGCGGCGGATCAGGTCACGAACCGATGCACGGCGGCTTTGTGGGCTTCGGCATGTTGGATGCTGCATGCCCTGGGGCTGTTTTCACCTCCCCGACTCCCGATCAGATGCTGGAGGCAACAAAAGCA
>JAYRNN010000341.1:0-11203 GCA_041912175.1 Anaerolineales bacterium
AGAGCATAAAACGGTCATTGCGCAGGCGACGCAGCAAATAATAAAGCAAAGCGATCGTGCCGCTATCCGCCCAATGCAGGTCGTCGATGAAGATCAACAGGCCGAAGTCTGTGGCGAGGACGTGCAAGAAGCGCGCGATGTGGTCGAACAAGCGCAAACGTTCTTCGGTGGGCGGCAAAGGAGGGCTGTGCTGCAGCGGTCCCAGGCGGGTTTCGATTTCTGGGGCCAGGCGGGAGAGCTCAAAGGCGGTGGCGCCGAGGGCGCTGCGCAGGCGATCGGTGGGTTGTTGGGCGACCCAATCGCGAAGCGCTTCGGAAAACGGCAGATAAGGGGCGGCGGCTTCAAACTCGTAGCAACCGCCGCGCAGCACCGCTGCGTGATTGAGCTGCGTATAGACAATGATTTCGTGGGCCAGGCGAGTTTTACCGATGCCTGGTTCGCCGGAGATCAAGGCCAGGTGGCTATTGCCTTGCTGCACATAAGTCCAAAGCTGGTGTAATTGGGTCAGCTCGGCCTGCCGGCCGATCAAACGGCCGCGTGCGATGCGGCCCAGAATGGACGAGCCCGGTAAAGGAGTTTCTTCCAAGGGAGCGACGAGGGCGACGCCTTGCAAGATGCTCTCGAGCAGACGGGCTGTGTCGGCGGCGCTCTCCGGCCGGTCAACGGGGCGTTTGTTTAGCAGGCGCAGGATCAGCGCATCCAGCGTGCCAGGGATGCGCTGGTTATACGTGCTGGGCGGGACGACGGGCGCATACAAGTGTTGGGTGATGACCGAGATGGGATCGTCGGCAGTGAAAGGCAGACGACCCGCGGCCAGCTCGTACAGCATCACACCCAGCGCGTATAAGTCGGTGCGCCCATCCAACGACTGGCCCAGCGCCTGTTCGGGCGAGATGTAAAAGACCGTTCCGATGATCGCGCCTTCATTGGATAGCCGGGTTGCAACCGAACGCGCCAGGCCAAAGTCTGAAAGCTTGGCCTGGCCTTCTGTGGTAATCAAGACATTTTCTGGCTTTAGATCGCGGTGGATAATGCCATGCCTGTGGGCATGTTCCAAGGCTGCGCAGACCTGGATAATGATAGGCAGGATTTCGTCCAGGTTGGTTGGGCGCAGCTCCTCCAGCGATTTCCCTTCGATCAACTGCATGACGATGAATGGCTGGCCGTCCGCCTCGCCGACGTCGTAAATGGAGACGATATTTGGGTGATCAAGCCTGGCGGAGGCCTGCGCTTCACGCAGCAAGCGCGCCCGGCCCTGAGAACCCAGGCCGGCGTCTTTCAGCAATTTAATGGCGACCGCGCGTTCGAGCAGGGTGTCGGTGGCCCGATAGAGGATACCCATGCCGCCCTGCCCGAGCTCGGCATCCAGGCGGTAGCGGTTGAGGAGTGTTGTTCCAATCATCGAATTAATTATAATCTCGGATCGGTTTCGGGTAAAATCGTATCGAGGATAAAAAAATGAGCGATCAACAAGTCATATATTCGATGGTGCGCGTCGGGCGTACTTTTCCGCCGACGAACAAACAGGTGATCCGAGATATCTCGCTGGGATTTTTCTATGGCGCAAAAATCGGGGTGCTGGGCTTAAATGGGGCGGGAAAAAGCACGCTGCTGCGGATTATGGCCGGGGTGGATGACGGCTATAGCGGGGAGATATCGATCTCGAAAGGCTATAGCGTGGGCATGCTGGAACAAGAACCGCAGCTCGACCAGGCTAAAACCGTCCGCCAGGTGGTCGAGGAGGCTGTCCAGCCGATTCTTGAATTGCTGCACCGTTATGATGAAGTCAATAACCGTTTCGCGGAGCCAGACGCTGATTTTGAAGCGCTGATCGAAGAACAAACGCGCTTGCAAGACCAGCTCGACCGGGTCGACGCCTGGAACCTGGATAATCGCCTGGAGATCGCTATGGATGCGCTGCGCTGCCCGCCGGGAGAAACGCCGGTGAATGTGCTGTCTGGCGGGGAACGGCGGCGTGTGGCGCTGTGCCGGCTGCTGTTGACAGAACCGGATATCCTTCTACTGGACGAACCCACCAACCATCTGGACGCCGAGTCGGTCGCCTGGCTCGAACACCATTTGCAGCAGTACAAAGGCACGGTGATCGCGGTGACTCACGATCGCTACTTCCTGGATAACGTGGCCGAGTGGATCCTGGAGTTGGATCGTGGCTATGGCATTCCCTGGCGGGGGAACTATTCTTCGTGGTTGGGACAAAAGAAGGAGCGTCTTAAAAACGAAGAGAGCTCGGAGACCAAACGACAGAAGACGCTGGAACGCGAGCTCGAATGGATCCATATGTCCCCTAAAGCGCGCCAGGCCAAGGGAAAGGCGCGCGTAACGGCGTATGAGAAATTGCTCGGCCAGGAATTTGAAGAACGGCGTGAAAACCTGGAAATCTATATCCCGCCTGGGCCGCGCCTGGGGGATGTGGTGATCGAGTTTTCGGGGGTGTCCAAAGGTTATGGCGAGCGCCTGTTGATCGACGATCTGACGGTCAGTATTCCGCCGGGCAGTATCGTGGGGGTGATCGGCCCGAACGGGGCCGGAAAAACAACCTTCCTGAGGATGATTACCGGCAAGGAGATTCCCGACCAGGGCAGCTTGCGCATCGGCCAGACCGTGCAACTGGCCTATGTGGATCAGAGCCGGGAGACCCTGGATGGCGAGAAAACCGTGTGGGAGGAGATTTCAGGCGGCGAAGAGCTGCTGAGCCTGGGGACCCGCAAAGTGAACTCGCGCGCCTACTGCGCAAGTTTTAACTTTCTCGGCGCAGACCAGCAGAAGAAAGTAAAAACACTCTCGGGCGGCGAGCGCAACCGGGTGCACCTGGCGAAAACGCTCACCCAAGGCGCCAATGTAATCCTGCTGGACGAGCCGACCAACGACCTGGACGTCAACACGCTACGCGCGCTGGAAGAGGCGGTGGACAATTTCGCCGGCTGCGCCGTCATCGTCAGCCACGACCGTTGGTTCCTGGATCGGGTGGCGACGCACATCCTGGCTTTTGAAGGGGAAAGCGAAGTGCGCTGGTTTGAAGGCAACTGGTCGGACTACGAGCTGGATCGTAAGCGACGCCTGGGAATCGCAGCCGACCAGCCACACCGGATCAAATATCGCAACATCAAACGGTCTTGAGCTTTATGGGGTTCCGAGAAGGGCGCTGTGTTTGCGCGCAAACCCTTATGGGCTGATTTGCTTGACGACCGCCAGGGTGGCGCCGTCACGGATGACGCGAAAGATTTCCGGCGCGTCAGGGAACAAGCTCTGGTCTTTATTATAGCGAGTATAAATCACCGCGTAGAGCGGATGATCCTGATCCAGCGCCGCCTGGTTCTTTGCTGAATAGTCCTGGATGGTAAGATCCGGGCGCGCAGCATGCCGCACAATATGGCTTGGGCCAACGACCAGGATCGTCGATTGGGCAGGGGCGACAGCATTGAGAAACCGGCTGGCTTCCGGGTAAGAAGTCGCCCAATAATCCGTTTCGTAGCGGCGGAAGGCGCCCTGCACGCCGCCGACGAATTGATTATAATAAATGTACTGGTAGGGGTGGAGGTTTAGCAACCAATAGATATTTGGCAGCACGACGATGAGGATGATCAGGGAGCGCCAGGCCGGGCTGCGCAGGCGGTGGAAGATCCAGCCGAACCCGATGGCGATAAACACAAACGCGGCCGGAAGGATAAACAGGAACTGGCGAAAATTATCGTACATGGTCGGGTTGAGGATGACCACCGCCAGGATCGGCGTAAAAAACCATAAGGCGGCGATCATGACTTTCCGCCAATCCAGCCGTTTCGAGCGGACCTGGAGCACTGCGCCGGCCAGGCCAACCAGGAATAACGCCAGGGTCAATTCAGGCGTCTGGATTACCAGCAGCACTGGCAGGTAGGCGCGCGGGAGCGAACCGACCGGGTATTCCACCCCGGCAAACAGCAGCTTGCCTTCCCAGGGAAAATCCGAGGCAATCGTCAGGCTGTGCAGGAAGTTGCGCAGCGGCGACCCCCACAGGTACGGCCAGGTCAGATAGGTTACGAGGATTGCGATTGTGATGTACGCAATCAAGGGTGGAATCGCTCTCAAGCGAGCTTTCAAGAAGAAATAAAGGCTCACCAATAAGGCTGAGGCCGGGCCGAGCACACGGATGGAAGTACACAGTCCCAAGAAAATACCTGCCGCCCAGACGCGTGGTTCGAGCAGGCTACGCCAGACCCGGCCGAGCAGGGGCAGGATTCCCGATCGCCAGGCCAGTCTGGAGGCGCTGGGTAAACTCCACACCGCGACCAAGAACAGCAAGATCACGAGCCAGCCAAAATAAAAGACGGTGAAGCGCGTAAATAAGGCATCGGCTTTTTGAACGTAGAAATCGACCGGGATGCCGGCCCGGTTCTCCGCCAGTCTTGAAAAAAGGCGCGCCAGCACGGTTGAAGCAGACGGGTCGTAGGCGCTGCGGATGGTTGTATCGATCAACTTGCGCAGCGGGCTGGCGAACAGGATCGGTAACAACAGGACGCCGGCGGCCGTTCCGCAAACTGCGAGCGTCAATCGCTGCCTGTTGCGGCTTAATCGGCCCCAATCGCTCTTGATCTGGGCCCGAATCTCAGTGTGTAGTCGGCCCTGGGTTGGCGGGGCTTCCGTGTTGGTATCCGCCGCGCCATCCACCATCTCCATCCCAAAGGCGACGCTGCCCAGGAAAAAGACCATGAACGGGATATCTTTCGGATTGATGAAGGCATGCCCCCAGAGCAGCGGTTGGGTGTTGAACAAAAGCGCCGTCCCGAAAGCCGCCCATTTCCCGGTAAACTTTAAGCAGACGCGGTAAAGGAAGAAGAGGCCCAGTACGAAAGTGAGAAAGTGGATCAGATGCCAGGCCTGGATTGGCTGCAGATCGCCGTTCAGCTTGCGCAGTGCATCCGAGCCCAACTTCGCCAGCATGACGTAGAAAGCGCCTTTTTCGTCGATCAGATTTTTGCCTGCCCCAGAATAGGCTGCTAAAGAGCGTTCGCCATACTGGTAACGAAGTTGTTCATCCCATGACTCGCCATAATCGGCAAAGATCAACGCGCCGATGATGATATTGATCACGATCAGCGCCAGGATTGGAAAATAATCGTTGGCGAGGATGCGCTTGAGTTTACGGCCAGGATTGCTTGGTTCAACCACGGGATACACTCATCCGGGTGCAGCTAATGTAGTTTGTAGATCTGAACGTACTCGAGGCCATCGATCCAGATCGTCTTTTCCGGCTGCAGGTTACGTACAATATCCAATACCGGTTGGGGTAGATTTCTCTGCCATTGATGGATATAAATCACCGCATAATCCGCAGCCAAAAATTTCTCTAAATCTCCTTCTCGCTCGCCCAACAAAGGCGCCAGGTAAAAAGAATTCCCCTTGAAAAAATAAGAGAACGATCCACCCGAATACCAGGCATAGGCGTTTAATTGATCGGCATTGGGCTTTGTATTCAAGTAACGCGCCGCTTGATCCAAACCTTCTCCCCAGCCGATCTGCATCACCGCCGGCGCCTTGTGCGAACCCCCCAAGAGGGGATTATAGTAAGAAAAGTAATAAGGAAAGGTACTTGCAGCGAAGTAGACCTGCGTCCCGACGAGGATGGCCAGGGCGATGTAGATGATGCTTTTGGCCCTGGTTGAAGGCCACTTTTCCATCAGCCAGTAGGCCAGAGCGGACAGCCCCATGCCGGCTAGAACATCGAAGGGGAGATAGATCGGCAGCACATAGCGGTCAAATTTTTTCAATCCTAACGTCATGACGACCATGAAGACCAATCCCAGGAGGACGATACTGATGGCGGTTAAACGGCGATTCGACGTATCGAAGGGTTTGCGGCGGGCGAAAAATCCCCACGCGGCGGCCAGCAAGCCGCCGATGACGGCCGGCGTAGCGCGCCAAAGATAGGTCAGGGGGTAAAAGTAAGCATATTTAAGGCCTAAATCCCCGCTTGGAAAAATCTGGCCGTTGAAATAGACAGACACGAAATGGCCCTTCTCGGCGTACCCTTCCGCTTCTGAGAGCACCTTTGTAAACGTATCCAGCGGGTTCACCCACATCGCCGGCCAAAATATGAAGTAGACAATCGTCCCGCCAAGCGTCCAGGCAAGCACCGGCCAGATAAAACGCCAGGCCAACTTTGCGTTCCATTTTTCATCCTTCCCTGGCTTGGCCTGCCACAACGCAGCCAGGGAGATTAAACCGACCACCAGGCCGAGGATAAACCCGGGGCTTTTGGTCAGCCAACACAAGCCGGCCGCGCCCGACGAAATGACCAGATCGATGGCCCGGCGGTCTTTTAAGAAGCCGATAAAGCTCAGCAGGGATAAGAAGAGCAAGGTGCTCATCAGCCCATCCAGGTGCAACAAACGCGAAAGCGCCAGATGGAATGGATCGAAAGCGATCAACAGGATGCCAAGCAAGGCAGGCAGCAGACCCAAGATGCGCCGTAAATAGAGAAAGGCGACCAGCAGGCAGGCGGTGATGGCGATTACGACGAACAACCTGGCAGTAACGAGGATATCCAATAGCGAGACCTGGGCAAAATGGGTCATGTAATAGACGAATTGCATGGTCGACACTTGCCCTTGACCGCTGCCGCGATATCCGGGATCGTTAAGCAGGTACGAAGCCGCGCCGGCCCACATGATTGGCACCCCGGGATGTTCTTTTTGGTAGGTGTCAATAAAATCGTGCTGCGCCAGGGCCATATAGAAATTTGCAGAACGGGTCAACCAAATCTCTTCGTCGGGAGTGACAAACTGGTCTAGCTTTAATGCGCGCGGCAGAAAGATCGCCAAAGCGACAACCAGTAAAAGAAGAATTTCAAACAAGATACGCCTGGGTTTTGAGGCGGATTGGGCGGGGTTCTGGTTTGGAGGCGGGTTTGAGCGCATAAAGGCGAAGTCAGCGAGAAGACTTTTTTGTGGATTTGATGTTTAAACAGGAGATTGTTATTATAATGTATATTCATTTCAATCCGCTGGGAGAGAAATAGATCATAAAAGCTGAGCGCGATGCGGACTGCGCAAAACGAGATTGCTTGGTAAAGATCGCTCGCAACGACCAAATAAGGATTATCAAGGAAACGAACCGTTTGAAACTATTAAAAAATCGCTCTTTTCTTCTGCGTACCGCAGGAACCATCCTGGCAATTGTTTTATTGGTGTATCTGCTGGCCGAGCAGGGCTGGGAGGCTATCCTGGTAGCTATCAAGCAGATCCCGGTGGGATATCTGCTGCTTGCGTTTGGCTTGATGCTGGTCTCCAGGATGGCAGTGGCGGCGCGCTGGCACGTGCTCCTGCGCGGCAGTGGCCTTGACGTGCGTTTCGGGCAGAGCGCACGGATCACATTTGCAGGTTTGTTTGCGACGAATTTTCTGCCGACCACGATCGGCGGGGATGTTGTGCGGCTGGCCGGCGCGGTGCGCTTGAAATTCGACGCCGCGTTGAGCACTGCCTCGCTGATCGTGGATCGCCTGGTAGGGATGTTTGGGATGGCGCTGGTACTGCCGTTAGGCGTGCCGGCTTTTGTGCGCACGATCAACCCGGTAAACCCGCAAGAGACGATCCTTCCTTACTTGATTGGTGCGAGCGGTGTGATCCCGGTTAAGAAGGGCTGGGGGCGGATGTGGGAAAAAGCGGTTGGTTTTATGCGCCAGCTCGGCAGCGCGCTGGCAATCTATCTCAAACGCCCCGGTTCGTTAGTCGCGGCCCTGGTTTATACCGGCATCCACATGGTTTGCCTGTTCTCGATCATCTATCTGCTTTACAAAGGCGAGGGGGAACCGATCTCGTGGGGGTTGATCGCCGGCCTGTATAGCCTGGTGTATTTCGTCACGCTGCTGCCGATCTCGATTAACGGGTACGGGCTGCAAGAGGTATCCATGACGCTTATCTTCTCGCGTGTGGCAGGCGTGTCGATGGGCAGCGGTTTGACTGTCGCCCTGCTCTTCCGGACACTGATGATGATCGCCAGCCTGCCAGGGGCGCTGTTTATCTCGGGGATTATGGCGGGCGAGGCGCCTAGCTCGCCGGAACCATCTCAAATTGAGGCGGAAAGCGGCGGCAGCCAATAAATAGCCGGGGGCTTATTTTGTGACGCGGCCGATATTTCCCTCAATTTGCACGGTGTAGGTCTGGGCGGCCACTTTCGCCGGGCCGCATTGCACGGCGCCGGTGGTCACATCGAAGCATGAGCCGTGCCAGGGGCAGATGACCGTCTGGCCTTCCAGAGCGCCTTCACTCAATGGGCCGCCTGCATGCGAGCAGTAATCCTCCAGCGCGTAGTATTTCCCTTGAACATTAAATACGGCCACCGATTCGCCATCCACCTGCACGGCGCCGATATCGCCGGGTTTTAGCTCGCTGAGGCGGAACTCGTTCTTGGCCATCGGATGACCAGCCTGGATCGGGGCGATCACCGGCTCGGGCTCGACTTCGGTTTCGACAGGCGCCATGCGTACGACCGGCGCCTGGACAAACACCTGGCCTTCATGCAACTCGACCTTGAACATCTCCAATTTTGCGCTTGGATCGCTCAAGAGGGAGCCGCTGGGTAGATCGTACTGGAAGCCGTGCCAGGGACAGGTCAACACGTCGCCGCGTAAACGGCCCTCGGCGACCGGCCCGCCGGCGTGCAGGCATTTGTTCTTGATGGCGTACCAGCCGCTGGCGTGATGGAAAACCCCGATCGGTATGCCGGCGAGTTTGACGATCTTTCGCTCGCCGAGGGGGATCTCAGCCTCAGTCCCGACGTAGAATGCCTGGCGCACTTCGAGCAAACGGTGCATGCCCAAAGTCCGTTCATAGGCATCCACGGCCAGATCTGCTACGACCTGGGGATCGAACGGCTCAACCGCGGCAGGCGCTTGCTCCTGCTCGTCCTCATGGTAGACCCGCGACAAGAGCTCTAAGATGACGATCATCAGTAAGTTCCAGGCTTTCAGCGCGCGCACTTCCCATTCCGGGTCGATTTCGTGCAGTTCTTTACTGAGCGCTTCGCTGATGGCGTGCTGGAGGAACCCCACCTGCCCAATCACATCGCGTTCGGCAATATCGATATTCGGGTCGGCGCCGCGACGGGTATGGGCGCGGCCGACGTAGTCGACATAGCGCGCATAGTCGTCATCGTAGGGGCCGGAGGCTGTACGCCGCCAGAAATTCGTCAAATGCTGCATGCGCAGCAGCACATAATCCTGGTTCAGGCTGCCATCCTCTTTCAGAAACAGGCCACGCGTAGGCGGGTAGCGCAGCAGGTGGTCATAGAACCTGGCCACGATTTCGGGGATATATTTCTCGATGATATAGCGCGATTCGTGGACTGCCGCGGCTTGTTTTTTATCGAAGCCGATAAACTGGGCCATGCTGCGGAAAAAGCTGCCCGCATCCTGGGCCCCATGAGAAATCTTGTCTTGTAAGGTTTGTTGATCATCCATAACCATATGCCCCAATACGAATAAGGTGGTTATTGAGAGCGGACGTGAGCGAGGAAGCGCCCATATCCACCCAGGAATACACGAATGTCATAGTATAGCGCATTTCTATCGTGATGCGGTGATGCGCTTGCGGATCAAAGGGATCGCCGGTAAGGTGAAGATGAAGCAAAACAAGGAATTTAGCAACCAAAGTAAAACACCGCGGGCGAAGCTCGGCTGCCCACCCGGCAACAGGTGGTTGAGCATGCCCGCGGCCGGGAGCGCAAGAGAGAAGATCAACGCGAGGTTGATCAATAAATAGATGACCAGGATTTGACGGTTTGTTTCACGCATATCAGCAGAGGCTTTCAAAACTCTTCTTTATTGAAACGCCATACTCCGACAAAGGTGAACAGGAGTATCCAGAGCAAGGTCTCATAGAAGCGCGGTTCCTGCGGCAGGTAGCCAATATGAGAGCGTATTTCCACGCTGTCACGGGTGATATCCAGGCCAAATACCTGCCCGCCGCCGCTCGTGGGTCTGAGCAGGCCGAGCAACAGTTTCATGGTGGTTGTTTTACCGGCGCCGTTGGGACCAAGAAAGCCAAAAATGGAATTCCTTGGCACCTCCAGGGTCAGGTCTGAGAGCGCCCGAGTTTGCTTGTATGTCTTTGTAAGCGCATGCGTGTGTATGACATTTCCATTCATAAAAGAAGCTCCTGTTTATGACGGGTGAAAGTCGCCGCGAACGACGAGGGCAAAGTCCTGGGGACCGGCCGGGATATTCGCGCCGATCACCTGGATTTGCCACGCGCCGGGACGCGGGGCGGGGATTTCGAGCAGTTCGACATTATTTTTATTGTCCAGGGTTAATTTACCACGCTGGGCGTTGCCGGTATACAGCTTGCCGGTCGGCGAGCGGATGATCAGGTTGAGGTTATTCACTAAGGAGCGGCCGGGATAGTCGCTATAGGCCAGGACGATGCGCAATGGACAGGCCTTGGACTGGACGTCGATCTTGAGTGTGTAGGATTGGCCGGTCTGCAAGCCAGGCGAAATATCCAAAAATATAGCCTGGGCAGGCGCCGCCGGGGCCAGGATCTCGTCCAGGTTGATGCGGCCATATCCTTGTTCATTGTCTGCGAGGGCCTGCCTGGGGGAGGCGCTTTTGATGCGCGTGGCGCCGGCGATCAAGGCGGCCTTGAGCAGGGCTGCGGAAGGATTGGCGATCTTTTTCACTTTGCGCAGGAATTCGCGCGCCAGGGCAGCCGCGCCGGCTGCCAGGGGGGTGGCCATGCTGGTGCCGCCGTTAAAGAAATACATCGGACTGGGCGAGAATTCAGCCCAGGCGGTGTTATCGGGGGCGATACGGGTGGAACGCGTGGACAGGATGAAAGTGCCCGGCGCCAACAGGTCGGGTTTGATCCGCCCGTCATTGGTTGGACCGCGGCTGCTGAAAGCGGCGACCTGGCCGGGGTTATCTGCGATGGGGTCGTCACGCAGGGGCAGGGCCGGGTAATCGCCTGGCCACCACTGCCCATAGGTGGCCTGCTTGAAAGCCGGCCGTTTGCTTTCACAAGCCCCAATGGTGATATTGTTTTTGGCCGTGCCAGGCGATGAAATGCTGATGGGGTCGATGCGACCATCCCGGTCATGATCGGCGCCATCGTTTCCGGCGGAGCAAAGCACACAGAAATCCTTATGTTCCCAGACAAAACGGTCGAGCTGCTCGCACTGCGGGTCGTACTCGCCTGGGGCGCCGCCGCCCCCG
>JAYRNN010000342.1:0-19720 GCA_041912175.1 Anaerolineales bacterium
AGCCACCCCCGGCGCATACTGGGAGGCGATATTGAGCCCTGCGTCCACCAGGCGCAGCGGCAGGTTTACGGTGGCTTTGGCCTTGCCGGTGACCATATCGGTGACTCGCACCCGCAGCCAGCGCGCCTCTCCGCTCCCCTGCAGGGTCGGCTTTTTTGGGGTTTTGCGGCTCTCGCTTAGCGCAGCCAGCAGCTTGGCGCCTTCCTCGGCCGTAATCTTGCCCTCTTCCACCATTTTGAGGATTTTTAAGCGTTCTTCACTGGTTGCCATTGCCTTCTCTCCTATCCAATATATATCTCGACTTTTTCCCCATCCTCATCATCATCGACCCGGATATAAATTGGGTTTTCTGAGGAGGTCGAATCGCGCATCGCGTATAAGATCTCATCCAGGTTCGCAGGCGCATTCTCCATGCCCGGAATCTTGTTCCTGAAGGTCCGAAAAAACCAGGCGGTCAATCCGATTGGGATTGGGAAACTGATTGCGATCCGTTGAGGGCGCTCGCCAGGCGCCTGTTGCACGCGTACATGCAACCAATGAGCCGTGCGCGACTGAGCTCCAGCGACCAATAAGATCACGCCGATGATCAATGGAATTGTGGCGCAAAAAAACCAGAAACCCATACCCGAGGATTGCAGCGCCTGGTACATCAAAATCCCGCCCAGGATGGTAATCCCCACGCCAATCCACAGGGGGATCATCCAATAATGTTTCCAGCGTTCGAAATCTTCTTGGCGATCCTCTGGCAGCACTTCCGGGCGGACTGGCTCTTGAGCGGCTTTATCCGCCTGGGGAGCGGGGTCCGCCGGGCGGGCAGTCCAGCCGGCCGCGGCGGCGAGAATTTCGCCGCTCTCCAAATCCGCCGCGACTGGAGGCTCGACCGGAACCAAGGGAGGCGTTGCCGCAACTTCCAATGCCTCGGGGTCCGCCTGCTCTTGCTCCGACAAGGCTGCCAATTGGCGCAGGCCTTCCTCGGCCGTTATCGCGCCGCTGGCAATGCTGTCCAAAATACGCATTTGTTCGCTAGAATCTTCCATAAGCTTATTTTATCGCTCTTTGCCTTCCAGAGCGGAGAGAAGCTGCTCGGCCTCTTCCAGGGTGATCTTCTTTTGTTCCAACATGCGCAAAATTGCCAGGCGCTCTTCGTCGCTGACGGCTTCCTTAGGCGGCGTGGGGGGTGTGGGTGGAAAATTCACATGCCAGCCCCCTTTCCCATAACGAGCCCCCCAGCGATCCGAAGCCTGGGCGCGCTGCTCCTCACGCCGGCGATTGGCCTCCAGCTTTCGCTCGATCTTTTCTTGCGCCCGGCGCATCTTTTCCTGCGCTTGGGCAGACGCGCGCTCGCTGCTCTCGCGCGCCCTACGCATGATGCGCTCACTCTCTTCTGCCGACATGCCGGCCTTGCCGATCGTCGCCGACAGGTGAGCCATCTGCTCGTTAAGCTGGTGGTTCATCATGCCCATTTGGGCTTCCAACTGAGCTTCTACCTGGCGCGCGATTTGTTCGCTAAAATCATCCGGCAGGCGCGAAAATCCTTCAAAACCGGCCGGCTGATCATCTTCCTCGCTCCAGCCTGGCTCGCGTGCGGATATGTAGATGACGCCCCCTGCGGAGATCGACATCAGCGCCGCGCCCTTGCCGAGCGCCATTTCCAGGCTTTCTTGCTGGTAGTTGCGCGTACCTTCGGCGTGCTTGACCGTAATACTACCTACCGCGCTGTTCAGGCTCAGGCGCGCCGAGGCGTCCTCAGGCAGGCGGCAGTGAACGTTCCCTTGAGCATGAATCTCGTAACGGTTGGCCAAAAGCGTGCTCAAGCGCAGGCGGGCATTTCCATCCAGGGAAATCTTGATCTCACCGTCGACGTCGCGTAAATCCAGGTTGCCGCGCACCTGCTCCAACAGGCAATTGCCTTGCAAATCGCGCAGCATCACATTTCCATCGACAAGGTCGATTTTCAGATCTCCGGAAATCTGGCGGGCTAATAGCTCGCCATGTACCCTTTCGATATTCGTCTCCGCCACGTTGCGTAAAAATAGCGACCCGTGCACCTCTGCAATAGTCAGCGTGTCTTCTAACAGCCGGAAACGCGTCTCACCATGGGCCGCGCCGAGCTGTACCGACGCCCCCGATGGCAAACGGATCTCACAGTCGCCGTCACAACTCAGCCGGATCACGTCATCCTGTTCGTCCAGCCGCAAAGTCTGAGGTTCGGCCTGCACCGTCACCTCCGGCTCACCCCAGCCCTTTACCTGCAAGTTGCCGCCGATTTGCTCGATCACGATTTCAGGCGCTAAACTGGTCGAAATTCTTTGTTTGCTCATTTCGTGCCTCAACTTTCTTTCAGCAATTGCATGGCTTCAACCGCGCTGATCAGACCTTTATCCAAATCTTCCAAGACCCGCTGGCGTTCCTGGTCGGTCATCCCGGTCAACAACTCGCTGGCGCCAGGCTCGTACCCCAGGGCGCGAATAATTTCATGCAAGCGGTTGCGGATTGTGGGATAAGAAAGGCCAATTTCATCTTCCATGCGGTTAATTTTGCCCTCGCAGCGAACAAACGTTTCTACAAACTCAAGCTGCTCACGAGTCAGATGGCTGAATGGGCCGGCCTCGAAACGACCTTCGATCGTGGAATCGCACTCCCGGCAATAGATGCGCGTAACCGTCACGTCGCCGCCGCACAATGGGCATTTGGTAGGTAATATATTCATAGCTTGCTCCGCTTTCGATGACTACCTGAGACAATCCTTTGGTTAACATTATAAACCTTAAATTTAATAATGTCAATATCGATATTAATATTATTGATATTTACATAAAATATTCCCGTTTTTTACAGAGAAATTATTAACTTTAATTATTAACGACGGTCGGATTGAATAAAACTTTTTTGGTTGGAACAGGTGCAGGCGGTGACGACCAACGCATTGCGGGTCAATGTCCCCTCATAAGGGCCGCTGCCATTATGGGGAGCCCACCCCTCCATATCAAAGGCCAAGATGCCATCGACGCCTTCGGCCGCCATCCATTCACCGTTGTACTTACGCGCCAGGTGCACGTGAGTGCCAGTGGAAGCGCCCCCTTCGCATGAGGGATGCCCGATCCGGTCGCCGCGCTTCAACTGGTCGCCCACCTGCGCCCGCCCCTCACTGGCCAGATGCAAATAAAAGACATTCCAGCCGGTACGCTCATCCCCATCCCCATCCAGGTCGAGCACGACTTCGCCGATCTCCGAGCGCACCACCAACCCGTCTGCCACCGCCGTCGCCCAAACTTCTGTGCTCTGGCAACCAGCGGCCACGCTCGGAGGGGCAAAGTCCAGGGCGGCATAGGGTTCCCCTTTTCCCCAGGCCGTGTGCGGGCCGCCGGTGTAAGCCCAGATTTGGTTGGGCTCGAAGGGCAGCCCAAATTCGGGCTGGGTCAGGCTGCCTGGGATGTGCGGCTGGCTATTTTGCCACGGGTCTCCGAACAGGCTGCGATAGGTCTTCGCAAAACCATCTGATGCGATGGCCAGATCATAACGATTGGGCTCATACAAGATGTTGAAGTACTGATGCAGGCTGGCCGTAGCCGCATTCTGCCACGGGTCAAAGCGCTCCAGCCTGCCGTCCTTATGCTCGATGGAGAGCAAATGCGCCGTACGGTAACCATAATATCCATCATTGAGGATGTCGGCCGCCCAATTCAACTGCATATACAAGCCCTTGTGGTCCCAAGATTGATAACCCAGGGTGTAGTCGGCCAGGCCGTCCGGGGCTTCAGGCTGCGAAAGCGCTCCGGCCTGGTATTCTAATAATGCCAGCAGCAGGCGTGGGCTGAGGCTAAATTTAAGCGCCACATACTCGACAATCTCGGCGCCGCTGCGGTTGGCGTCGGCGGCATATTCGACGTAATTTTTCAACCAACCTGGAAGCCCCGCCACGTAGCCGCGCGTATCGAAGCCAATTTGACCTGGCCCATTGACGAACAGGTTATCGGGGATGATTTGATATGGCGAGCCCCATAACGGCAGATAATAGATGGGGATTTCCATCGGCATGCCGGGCGGCATCGTGGTCGCCGTCGGGGGAATGAACGGATTGGCTTGCAATATTTCAGCCACGCTGGTGTTAAAGCGCCTGGCGAGCTGCGGCAGGGTATCCCCCGTTTGCGCCACGTAATCCACCAGCTCGGCCGGTTGATACAAAGGCCGCGTTGGGAAAGGCGTAGGCTGCGGCGGCGCGGCGGTCGGCGTGGCGGCCGATTGTTCCACAGCAGGTTGTTCTTGCAGCGCGGGAGCGCCCTGCGGCATACAAGCGCCCAGGCCCAGGCTAAACGCCAGGATTGCCGCCCAGAGCTGCCCTGCAAAGGAAATCCGTGGACGCTTAGGGCTCATCGATTCCAGTATCCTGCTGCTCAGAGGGTTCCAGGAGCGGCTCGCTCTGCGGGCGGCTGATGTGAGAGATGGAAGTTGCATACGGATTTGCAGTAATCACCCGGCCATCCTTGATCATTTGGCCGGCATATGGCTTTTCCCCGTTCTGAACAGTCCAGCCATCCAGGACAAAAGGGATTTCGCCGCCGGCGGCAATCCATACCCCATTATACTTGCGCGCGATGTGCAAGTGAGTCCCGGTTGCGGGGCCACCCTCACAAGACGGGCGCCCGATGCGCTGGCCGGCGCGCAGGTAAGCGCCCACGGGCGCCATATCCTGGCTGGCAATGTGCATATACAAGATCGCCCAGCCGGTTTGCTCCCGGCCATCGCTGGGAACCCCACCGTCAGCGCCAGAGCCATCCAGGTCTTGCACCACAATCCCCGGACCGCTGCGCACGAGCTGCCCATCGCCCACCGCCGTCACCCAGGCCCGGCTGGGCAGGCAGCCGGTCTCGTCGCTGGCGGGCGCGAAATCGAGCGCCGCCTGGGAGCCTTCGCTTTCCCAGGCCTTGTGCGGACCGCTGGTAAAGCTCCACAAACGGCCCGGCTCAAAAGGTAAGACCAGGTCTGGCTGGCGTAGATTCGGTGGGACAAGCGGCTCGACCTGCGCGGCGCGCGCCGCCGTATCGCTGAACATCACCTGGTAAAATGCCGGGAAGCCGCGCTGCGCATCCAGCGCATGCCGCCAGGCCTGTTCGTTAAAAGCGTTAGGATGCAGCGCCGCCCAGGCCTGCGCTCCCATCTTAGCGGTCAGGTCCTGAGCGATCCACAAGCGGGAGAAATACACCTCGATTGCCAGGCTGCCCGGGTTCGAGCCCGGCTGCGATTCGATGCTCGAGCCGTCCGGAAGCGTGATTTCCGGCAGCCAGCCCTCCCGAGCGCCGTAAAACCCGACGGAAAGCTGGTTGGACGCCCACCACAACTGGCCATACAATCCTTTGCGGTGGAAATCCAGCACGCCAAGCGCATAGCCGCTTGCCAGGTCGCCTGGGTTTGCGCTTTGAACACAACCGCACTGATATTCCAGCAGCGCGACCAACAAACGCGGGTTGATAGAATTCTCCAGGGCCACTCGCTCGATAATAGCGGCGGCGCTGGTCCAGCCCGTACTGGCCAGGTATTCTCGATAGGCGCTCAGATAGCCGCCGGCCTGTTTTAGATAGGCCGCGGTGTCAAAATCCAGCGCAGATGGTCCGTAAACGATCTCGCTATCCGGAAAATATAGACGGGGCATTTCAGTTTTGCCAGGGGTTGGGGAGGGTGGCTCGTCCACAGACGCTTGACCTGCGGCAGCGCCGTGGGATGGAGCAGTGGTCGGGGTCGCCTCAGCCAAACCAGGGCTCGCGCTTTGTGCAACCCGGGCGGGATAGGTCGCCGTAGCTGGCGCAGGTCGGACAACCGCCGCATTTCCCCCGGAGGGCAATCCGGTGGCCGGCATCTCATGCTCGCCGCCCGCCGGCGGGCGCAGCTCTGGCTGCGCAGAAGTCGGCTGGCAGGCGCCGATCAGCAGCGCCGCAAATAAAATCCAGGGCAGGATTTTCCAGCTACACAACTGTAAACCTCAGCCAGGTCCTTAAGGATCATCCGCTTCGCGCTTGATGAAGGTCTGCGCATTGGTGCAGGTGCAAGCGGTCAGAGTCTGCCCATCGCGGGTCAGGGCGCCTTTATAGGCTTGCTCGCCGGCATGCGCCACCCAGCCTCCCAGGTTAAAAGGCAGCGGACCATCCGCGGGAATCCATTCGCCGTTATATTTGCGTGCAATATGCACGTGTGTACCAGTCGAAACGCCGCCTTCACAGGAGGGGCGTCCCAGGGGGTCATCCGCGTCCACCCAGGTGCCCACCGGCAACCTGCCGTCCGTCGCCACGTGTAGGTAAACTAAGACCCAACCGGTCTGCTCGCGGCCGTCGCCGTCCAGGTCCAAAACCACCACGCCCTTGCCTGAGCGCACCACCAGGCCCGAAGCCGAGGCGGTTACCCAGGTGCTCGACTCGACGCAGCCGCCCTCCACGCTGCCAGGCGCAAAATCCAAAGCGGCGAAAGCGCCATCATGCTCCCAGGCGCCGTGCGGGCCGCCGGTATAGCTCCACAACCAGTTGCGCACGAAGGGCAGGCTGAAGGATGGCTGCCTTAAGCCGGGCGGGAAGAGCGGCTCAGTCGCCTGGGCGCGTTGCCAGGGATCGCCAAACATATTCTGATGGAGCGCTGGGAACCCGCTCTGCGGGTCGAGCGCCGCTTCCCAGCCCTGCCGGTCATAAACCTGGGCGAAAAAATACTGCAAGGCCGCCGATCCGGCGTTCAGATCGGGCGCCAGGCGAGCATGGCTGCCATCTTTGAATGTGATCCCCGTCAACCGGCCTTCCCGGTAAGCGTAATAACCAATCGAGAGCTGGTTGACCGCCCATACCAGTTGTTTGTAAAGCCCTTTATTGGAAGCGTCGATGTAACCCATCGGATAATCGGCGGCATTATCATCAACCGGTTGGCCAAAAACCCAGCCGCCCTGGTATTCCAGGAGTGAAAGCAGCAGGCGCGGATTAATCGAATTCTCCAGCGCCACGCGCATCACCACCGAAGCCCCTGAGATCAGGCCGGTGCTCTTCAGCCACTCCTGGTGCGTGCGCAGCTTGCCGCCGGCCTGCGCCAGGTATGCCGCAATATCGAAATCGGTCGCCGATGGCGAAAAGACCACTTCACTATCCGGCATCAGCTTTACAGAGGCGGTTGTATCTTCCAGGCGGCGTGGGATGATCAATAACTGGCCGGGGTCGATAAACTCTGACTGCGGGATCGGGTCAGGCGAGGTAATCTCAGACAGGTCGACCCCAAAGCGTACCGCCACCACCGGCAGTGTGTCGGCCGCCTGGGCATAATACAAAATCGGGCCATCCGGCGTTGGCGGGGTGAAGGGCGTGGGGGAGGGCTGCGTTTCTTCGACCGGCGGGTCGACGGGCGCATCCGCAGGCGTCTCGGACGGCGGCGGGGGAACGGCGGTAGCCTCTGGCGCTTGCACGGCCAGGCTGACCGGCGGTTTTACCGCGGTTGGCAGCAAATCGGTCACAGCCAAGAGCGCGCCGGGCTGGGCGTTGGGCGGAATCCAGACGCCCCCCGCAGCGTTGCCGAGAGGGGAACAAGACGCCAACAGCCCCACAATGACCGCCAGCGCCAGCAGCGCGCGGAGATTAGAGAGTAATTTCATTCGATTTCTCGCGTCCCGCATAAGCCTCAATTTCCTCACCCGCGCGGGTTAAGAAGCCATCGTATTCTTTGCCCGCGCCGCTGGAAACCCATCCATCCAACACAAAGGCCAGCCCGGTCTGGTCGGCGGGGATCCATTCGCCGTTGTACTTGCGCGCCAGATGCAAATGGGTGCCGTTGGAAATGCCGCCTTCGCAAGAAGGATGCCCAACCCGCTCGCCGGCCTTGAGATACGTCCCCGGCTCGACGCGCTCGCGCGACTCGATATGCATATAAAGGATCGTCCAGCCGGTCTGCTCCAGGCCATCGGCCGGCGCGCCGTCGGCCTCCACGTCCTGGATCACGGCGCCGTTGCCGGTGCGCACCACCGGGCCATCCGCTATCGCCGTCACCCATTCATCGCTTGGCACGCAGCCCAATGCATCGCCCGGCGGAGCGAAATCCAGGGCCGCCCAGGCCGAACCGCTATCCCAACCGCCGTGTGGGCCGCCAGTGAACGACCAGGCGGCGCCTTTTTCGAATGGCAACTGCAAGACCGGCTGCGCCAGGCCATCCGGCAGCAGCGGGTCGACCGCATAGTCGAACGGGTAGCCGAAGAGAACCTGGTAGGTTTCGAACAGCCCACCCTCCGAAACAGCTTCCATCCAGCCCGAACGATCCGAAAGCAGCGCAAACAGATGCTGCACACCGGCCGTCCCGGCGTTAATCAGCGGCGAGATAGGGATGGCGGTCCCATCGGCCAGCAGCCAGACCGCCGCCCCATTGACCCGCCACAGGTAAAAGCCGCCGTTCAAAGCATCCGCCGCACGCGCCAATTGGCGGTAGAGCCCTTTCCAGTTGGGGTTGACCAGGCGCAGTGGATAATCCAGCGTGGCCTGGCGCGGGTTGGGGGAGGTCACCCACCCGCTCTGGTATTCCAATACTGCCAGGAGCAGGCGCGGGTTGACCGAATAATCCCGGGAGATGCGCTCGACAATCTCAGCCCCGCTATAGGAACGCCCATCGATTTCCTCGCGGTAAGCGGATAAATACCCGCCCTGGCTCTGCACAAAGCCGCCCACATCGAAGCCCACTGCAGATGGGCTGTTGACCAGCTCCGAATCGGGGATGATTTTAAAACTGGGGCCGGCGTTCTCCGCCAGGGGCAGCGGGACGGTCAGCGCCTGGCCGGGCTCGACATGGTCGGGATCGCTCAGGTTATTGGCCTGGATGAGCTGCTCGAGGCCGATTTGATAGCGCGCTGCGATGCTCCCCAGGCTGTCGCCAGCCTGGACCGTGTACTGCTCCACCTGGCTGCGCGCCTCAGGCAGCGGGTGAGGTTGGTCAGGCGTGGGAGTTTGCAGGGGCGCCTCGTGGGCGCGCGTGGCAAAGGCCGCCGCATTGATCGGCGCAGCCTCGACCGCAGGCTGAACATTGGAAGATACGCCGCCTCGCGCGGGAGCGGATGTCGGCACGGCGAGCCCTGCAGCCGGATTTTTCGCCTGCAAGCTGCGCGCCCCGGCCAACGCCAGGCCGAACAGCAGCGTAAACCCTACCAGGGCAAGCCCCAGGTTTGGGCGGAAAGGTTGAGGAGGCGAATCCATTGGACTGATTCTACATTAATTACAGGGCCAGAGACAGGGTAAAAGGCTAAAATTCACCTACATCTAATGAAATTACAAGAAATATGCCCGCTTTGTCTCGGCTATCGCCGGCCATAACCCACAAAAAGAAGCCTGGCCCAGGAAATTATTCCAGGGGCCAGGCAGGTCGGGTATTTGCCCGAAACGGAGTTACGCTCCCGTTTCAAGCCGGGGCCGGGCCGCGCCAATTTTCCGCCTCGACCGCCGCCGGGCTATCCACCTCGGCGGCCAGCGCTGCCGGCAGAGTGGAAGATCGTGAGCACATACCACCCGGAAGCCGAGATTGTTATTGAAGTTGTCCGGCTCGTTCCTGTTCCGGTAGGCGCAGCGGGCGTTGTTTCGATTGTTGTTCCACGAGCCGCCGCGCGCCACCCGCGCCTTTGTCGGCCCGCCCCATTTAAGTCGTTTTCTTGATCCATGCGCCAAGCAAGCGCCCGATCTCGACCAGCATATTAGAGACGTGCTCGTATTGGCTCAACGAGAGCAGATGCAGGTCTTTGCTCAAGCGCAGCATATGCCGCGCCTGCGCCAACAAGGTGTCCGCCTGCAAGAGCAGAGCGCGCCGTTCGGCCCCATGGGCATGGCCGGCGGCGATCAAGGTTTCCTGGAAATCCAACACCCGCCGCACCAGTCTTTCGCCCAGGCCAAAACGGTGCTGGCGCGGGAACTTGGTCGCCTGAGGCAGCAGCCAGAGCAGCAGATCGTAGGTGCGCGTGAAAATGGGCGACTCGTTCATCGGGGAGGCAACAAAAACTGGCCTAAGACCGCCCGGCGCAGCCCGTAAGTGTCGCCCCAGGCGGCGTGCGCCGCCCAGGAGCGGGCTGTTTCGTCCAATTTCTGGCGCGGCAGGTCGCCTGCCAGCCAGCGCCGGTAAAGCCCGCGGAAACGGCGCTGAAAAGCGATCCCTTTGCGCCGCTTTAAAAGCCGGTGATCGGGAAAAATACGAAAGCCCAGGAAGGGGATGCCCGTACTCACCGGGAACACTTGCGGCGGGTGCAGGGTCAGGCGCAGGCCCGCCAGGCGTTCCAAAATGCCTTCCTTCCAATGCCACAGGGTGCGCTTATCTTCGGCAAACAACAAAAAATCATCCACATAGCGCAAATACGCCGGGCAGCGCAGCTCGCGCTTGACGAAATGATCGAAACTGTTCAGATAGACGTTGGCCCAAAACTGCGAGGTCAGGTTGCCGATCGGCAGGCCGCGCGGGCGCAGCGGCGCCCACAGATCGTCGGCGGGGAACCAGCGCATTTGGTAAACGTCATCCAAAACGCCCACGCCCGAAGCCAGGATGCGCTCGACCAGCCGCATCACCTGTGGATCGACGATCAAGCGGCCGAGCATACCGGCCAGGATGGCGTGGTCGAGGCTGGGGAAGTACTGCTCCACGTCGCACTGCAGCACGTAAGGATAGCGGCGGGCGAACTCGTTGGCGCGCAAGATGGCGCGCTGCGTGCCCTTGCCCACCCGGTTGGCGTACGAGTCGACGATAAAGCGCCGCTCCCACAGCGGCTCGAGCAAGTTGCACAGGGCGTGGTGCACCACCCGGTCGCGAAATGGGGCCGCCGAGATCAGGCGGCGCTTGGGGTCGTGGATGAAAAAGCTGTGGTAGGCGCCTGGCTGCCAGCTCTCCGAGACCAGCTCTTCGTGCAGGCGGAGCAGCTCTGCTTCCTGGTCATATTCAAAGGCCGCCGTCGCCGGCCTGCCGCGCTTGCCCTTGCGCGCCTTGCGGTAAGCCAGGTACAGGTTCTCAAAGGAACACAACTGTGTGTACATACTTGGGGCGGTAACCATCTTACCCGCTACGATGCAAGCCCCATGCCGTCTCCCCCCTTATCTTAATATATACCTCCCAATTTTGGCAAAATTCGGCCGCCCTTACGGGCGGAGGGCGATTCAGAAACCAGCATCCAGAATCCAGGATTTCAAAAGATTAATTGGGAGCACATACCACCCGGAAGCCGAGATCGTCATCGAAGAGGTCCGGCACGACCCAGTTCCGGTAGGCGCAGCGGGCGTTGTCTCGACCGTCGTTCCACGAGCCGCCGCGCGCCACCCGCGCCTTGCCGGTCTGCGGGCCGGTCGGGTCGAGCACCTCAGCCCCTTGGCGGCGCTCGTATTCCTTTGGGTCGTACCAGTCTCCGCACCATTCCCAGACGTTGCCGGCCATATCGAGCACGCCGTACGGGCTGGCGCCGTGCGGGTACATCATTACCGGCGAGGGCGCCAGCACTCGACTTTCCTGGCTGTTGCAACGATCCATGCTCCACCAATTCCCCCATGGATACAGCCGTCCATCCACCCCGCGGGCGGCATTCTCCCATTGCGCTTCACTGGGCAGCATCACATGCCAATCTTCCGACAAGCGCCCGGATCGATGTAAGATATCATTGATCCAATAAACGTAAGCTTGGGCTTCATACCAACAGATCCCTACCACAGGCTGAGCAGGGTGATTGTAGCCAGGTTGGTCCCATAACCAGGGTTTGACAGCATGCCTATCAGAAGAGCGCTTCTCCATCTCCCAATCCCACCAACGCGTCTCCAACTCAGTTTCCGGCATGGCTAGCTGTCGGTCGATATTTTTTAGATATACCGGGTTTTCTTCTCCACGATTGACGCGCCCGGCCAGCCATTCACGCTGGCGTACTAGGATCGCTCGATCGCGGATATAAACCGTATAAGCATAACTGTCTTTAAAATCAACCTCGCCAACCAACCAGCGGCGCGCCGGCCCTTCAGGCCAATATACCTCTTGCCGGTAACCTTCTGCCCTCATAAAGCAATCAAACTCCGCAACAGTAACCGGAGTAGCGCCGATCTTATAACCTGTCAGGCTGACAATGCGATCCGGCATTTCGTCTCCGAAGGCCTGGGAACGCTGAATGCGCAAACGCCTCGAATCCCAAAGATTGCTGCCCATGCGAAAGGATCCGCCAGGAATTTCCACCCATTCCGGCTCAATGTATGAAATCAATTGGTTTTCTGGACTTTCCAGGCTTCCTCTTCGTCCGGCCAGGCTGGGCTCGTCATCGAAATATCCTAATTGCCTGGCAGCGCCAAGCCTGACCGAGGTAGGCATCAACCGCCAGGCTTGCAGCCGATCACGCCAGCTTTCTGGAAAGATAGATTTACCGGCTCCCAGCAAAAAACGCGCTCCCCCGGCAAGCGGGATTATCCAGAACGGCGGTTGCTGGACCATTAGCTCCAATTTCTGCCGCACAGCGCGGCGAATCTCGGGCGAAACATCAACTCCGCCTTTGTGCACGCACTCACCCGCCAAGATGGGGTTCATTCGCAAGACAGCAGAGAGCAGTCTCCCAACCGGGCATTTAACCAGGCTCGTTGCCAGGAGGGTGGCCTCAGCCCAATCTGGCCGGGGCGGAGGGTTTAATGGGTCCCAACGACTATATTGGTAATTTACTCGACGCCAGGGTGTATGCCATAACCGATACTCGAGCCAGACCTGCCGCGGTCTGGATAGGTGTTTCACGCTCGGGTCATAGCATTGGGCTAACTGGCGTGCGGCAAAATACTCCTGAAAAAGTTGGTGATGAAACTTGATTCCCCCCTCGGTTCGCTCCAGGATTTGCCCTGAAAGCGCCCATTGAAGCAGCCCTTCCGCTGATCCGGCCGGTAAAGAGCGACATTCGGATAAAAATTTTTTTGCTTCGGCCTCCGGATAGACATAATTTGGGCTGCGCCACAATCCCTTCCAGGCGAGCAGGCTCATCCCTTCCAGGTATGGCTCCCAGCCTGTCTCTCCTAACTGGATTTCAGGATTTTTTATATGTTCTTCATCCAGGCGGCAGTCGATGAACTTTCTCGCTAATTGCGCCCGGCTGCGCGGCATGTCGCCAGTTTCAGACAACGCGGCCATTTTGTCCAGCCAAAATGGATTTTCAGCCAGCCTGAGCAGATCGCCTCGCCCATGCAAGCTGTCATGGTCAATTTGATCCCACATTTTTTTGGCAGTCTCAAGCCCAAGACGAATGCCCAGATATTCCTGGATGCGCTTTGATTCAAGCGGGCGGGTTATCAGACGTGGGATTGGTAAAGTGGAACCAAAGTCTGCAATCCGGCAGGCAATAATGGCGCGGTTACCATTTGGAGAGAAATTATCCTCCAGGAAACGCCGCCAATGCGGAACCAGGCTTGGTTTTTGTTTTCGGCTGATTTCATTTAGCCCATCGGCAAGTAACAACAGGCGTCCCTCACTGAATACTCGATCAAATGTATTTTCATATGGGTTTTCAGGCCAAAAACGAAGCCATTGAGAACGTAGAAAATCGTCCGGCGAGCCGCTACGATGGCTGCCCAGAGAAACAAGCAGCGGGATAAGAGCGCTGGCATCTTCCCGGCAGCGTTGAACGGCTTCCTGCGCCAGTTTACGCAGCAACCAGGTTTTCCCAGCACCAGGCTCGCCCAATAAAGCCAGTTTGGCGAAAGGCTGCCGGGGCTCGGCAGCCGGATTGTCAGCTTCCAGCGCTTGTTGCAAACTATCGAAAGTAATATCGGTGGGAGAGTATTCTTGGTGCTCGCCTTTTGGGGGGAGAAACAACCTCACCTCAACAAAGCGTTTTTCCTCGTTGGGACCCAGTGGTTTAAGCAAGGCATCCGCCGTTATTCCTGGAAAAACTTCCAGCGGTTCGTGAATACCTCGCAATCGGTTCCAAATCTCACCCAGCCACTCCCGGTTTTCTTTGCCTTTTGGCCCATAGAAAAACTTGCCTAAGATAAAGGCAAGAATAAGAGAAAGCGCTAAAAGAGTTAACCATGGGTATGCTTGGATACCTTGGTTAATAGCTCGAAATTTATCGCCAAAATATAATTCGATGATCTCTCCAATGTCAGGTTTTGGGGTCGGCGAAACCGTTACCAGAGGCGTCGGTTGCGGCGGCGTCGCCTGGCCAGGCAAAGCCGCTATAATGCTCAGCATCGTAAAAACCATGATCAGAGATCGCACGAGTAGTTGCTTCATCTTTGCGTTCAGTCTCCTTCCCACGCAACAAAGCAAGTACAACACCGGAGAAAAACAATCAATTTTCTAATATCTCGATAAATTCGCTTTCCGTATCACCTGCCGGACAAGCTGTGCATTCTCATCGATTCGCAGATAATCCAATCAGGTGCAAGACAGAAAAGCGTAGCCCACGAAAACAGGGTAATTCTATTTTACTGCCTTTTCAAGTTTCTATCTTCCCGCCTACCAAAAATGTCTGGCCAATTAACTTCGCACGATGATGGCAATAAATTCATCCAGCGAAACGATTCGCACGCCTCGAGAATTCTCCTGCTCCAGCAATCGCCTATCCCAGGTCGCCAAAAAGTCGGCCTGCGCTTCCAAGGCAGCTCCGATTAAAAAGTCATCATTCGAGTCAACCAACGCGCCAGCCGCCGTGATCGTCCCGGCAGTCCACAAGGCATCGTAGCGCAGGCGCCGAAACAGGGCCAATTTGCGCTGCAGGTCAATTTTTGGCTTGATCTCAGATCGGTTTAGAACCTCAACCAGCTCAGCAAACAGTTCCGCAGAAATGACCACCTCGCAACGGTGTTCACCCCACAAGGCCAGAAGCCAGGCGCCTGCGCCGCGCGGCGCCAATAAATAGGAGACATAAACATTGGTATCAATGACCGCACGCATCACTGCGCTTAACCCTGACGAGAACGCTGCTCGCGCACGATCTCCACCGCCAGTTGGCGGGCGTCTTCTTCCGTCAGAGCTTCTACGGGCGGGGAGGCTAACAGGGCGTTGAAATCTTTTTGGCGCTGCTGCTGTTCGATCGCTTTCAAACGGCGATATTCATCGATTCCGATTAAAACCGCCTGCTCAGTCCCCCTGCGTGACATAATAAAAGCTTGACCGGCGCGCACACGGTCGACTAACTTGGGTAAATTTTTTCGGGCTTCGGAAAGATTGAGGGTTTCGTTCATATTGTACAATTCTCCTGCGATTAATTGTACAATATGAACGGATTTGAGTCAATTATAGGTTACCATTACGAATCACCAATTGGCCCGGTCAGCCCCTCCAACCGGTCCACCAACCCGGCCAGCACGCCAAAGGCGCGCTCCACCGGCTCAGGGCTGGCCAGGTCTACTCCCGCCAGGCGCAGAGCATCCAACGGGTAGCGCGAGCCGCCGGACTTCAGGAAGTCCAGGTAGCGTCCCGCTGCGCCGGGTTGCCCCTCGAGGATGGCGCGGGTCAGGGCGTGGGCGCCGGAAATGCCGGTGGCATACTGGTAAACGTAGAAATTCATGTACATATGCCCGAACTGCGCCCAGGTGATCCCGATTCGCTGGCGGTCGAATACCACCTCGTCCCCATAGCCTTCCTGGAACAGCTCCGCCAGGCGGCCGGTCATGATCTCGGCGCTCAACGGCGCGCCCTGCTCGGCGCGGGCGTGCATCTCCAGTTCGAAACGCGCCAGGGTGGGCATGATAAAGAAGTAACGGTGGTAGTTGGACATGGCTTCTTCGATCAGGGCGACCTGGAAATCGCGCCCCGTCTGGGTGCGCATCAGGTAATCGCGCACCATGGCCTGGTTGAAGTTGGAGGCGACTTCGGCAACGAACAGCCCGTAACGGCTATAAATGAAGGGCTGATTGGCTCTTGAATAATACGAATGCAGCGAATGGCCCAACTCGTGCGCCAGGGTGCTCAGGCTGTACACGTCATCGGCGTAGGACATCATGATGAACGGGCGGGCGCCGTAGGAGCCGCTCGAAAATGCGCCTTCGCGCTTGCCCTTGTTGCGGGCGCGATCCACCCAACGCTCCTCCAGGCAGCCGCGCCGCAGGATGGAGACGTATTCTTCGCCCATCGGCGCCATCCCGGCAGTGATCCATGCGACGGCTTGCTCGAAGGGCACGACCGGCCTGGCCGCCGTCAGGGGAGCTTTGATATCGTAGACATTGAACTGCTCGTAACCCAGCGCCCGTTTGCGCAGCCGCCAATAACGCTGCCAGGTGGGAAGATTTTTCTTGAAGACTTCGATCAGGTTGTGGAAGACTTCCACCGGGATGTCATTGGCTTCCAGAGAGGCGTGCAGCGAGGAGGCGTAGCCACGCGTCCGGGCGTTGAAGACATCTTGTTTGATCGCTGCGGTCAGTGTGGCGGCATAGGTATTCTTGAACGACAGGTAGCCATCGGCATAGTTCTGCCAGGCGGTACGGCGCGCCTGGCGGTCAGCATGGCTCAGCAGCCCGCCCAGGCTGGACTGGCCGACCTCCATCTGGGTTCCATCGCTGGCGACGGCCGGTTTGAAAGTCAGGTCGGCGTTATTGAGCATGGCGTAAATCGCCGAAGGGCCAGAGAAAGGATCTCCGGTCAGCGCCAGCACCTGCTCCACCTCGCCCGAGCGCACGTGCGCCTGGCGCTTTTCCAGGCGATGGATGTAATGCTCCAGCAAAGCCAGCGCGGGCGCCTCGACCATCCATTGGCGCAGACGCTCAAAGCCAATTGCTGCCAGCTCGGGATCGAAGAAAGCCACCGCGCCAGCAAAGCGCGCCAACAAGCTGCGCGCCTGTCCAGAGCGGGCCGCCGCGTCCTGGTTGGTGGTATCCACGGCCGAGGCGTTCATCGCATAAGTGGAAATCTTGCCCATCAAGGTCCCGGCCTGCTGGTACAGGTCTACGAACGCCAGGAGCGTCGCGGGCCCTTCGGACAGGCGACCCTGGTAAGCCGACAGGCCGGGCAGGCCTTCAATTAACTCCTTGTAACTCGCCTCCCACTCGGCGGGGGAGGCGAAAATGCTTTCCAGGTCCCAGGTTTGTTCCGGGGGTATTTGGCTGCGCAAGGGAAGAGCGGTAAGATCGGACAATGGATAGAACCTCCTCGTTTCGTCGCGGATGTTCCGCTAAGTATAACAAAGGATCGAATTCCATATTTGACAATTCGGCCACTCTGGCCTAAACTAAACCCATGCTCGCGCGTGTCTACTCCTGTGCAGTCATCGGCCTGGAAGGCGTCATCGTTGAAGTCGAGGTCGACACCGGCGACGGTTTGCCATCCATCACGATTGTTGGCCTGCCCGACACTGCCATCCAGGAGAGCCGCGAGCGCGTCCAATCTGCGATCAAGAACGCCGGGCTATACTTTCCCCGCCGCCGCCTGATCGTCAACCTGGCCCCAGCCGCCGTACGCAAGGAAGGCCCGGCTTACGACCTGCCCATCGCCCTGGGGGCGCTGCTCGCCAGCCGCCAGCTCCCGCCGGAGAGCGTAGACGGCGCCCTGATCATCGGCGAGCTCTCCCTGGATGGGGGCGTGCGCCACGTGCGCGGCGTGCTGCCCATGGCCGCCCTGGCGCGTGAACAGGGTTTCCAACGCATCTTCACCCCGCCTTCCGACGCCGCCGAAGCCGCCCTGATCCCCGGCCTGCAAGTCTACCCGGTGGACTCGCTGGCCGCCCTGGTCGCCCACCTGTGCGGGCAATCGCTCATCTCTCCCCAACCTCCGCTGGCCGCCGAAGACGTCGAAGTCAGCGTCCAAACCGACTTCAGCGAGATCAAAGGCCAGGAGCACGTCAAGCGCGCCCTGGAAGTGGCGGCCGCCGGCGGGCACAACGTCCTGATGACCGGCCCGCCCGGCGCCGGCAAGACCCTGCTGGCGCGCGCCCTGCCCAGCATCCTGCCGCGCATGTCGATCGACGAAGCCCTGGACGTCACCCGCATCTACTCCGTGGCCGACCAGCTTCCGCCCGACCTGCCGCTCATCCGCAACCGACCTTTCCGCTCTCCGCACCACACCATCTCGCACGCCGGCCTGGTCGGCGGCGGCAACGTTCCCCACCCAGGCGAGATCTCCCTGGCCCATCGCGGCGTGCTCTTCCTGGATGAGCTGCCCGAGTTCGGCATGCGCGTCCTGGAAGTCTTGCGCCAGCCCATCGAAGACAAGCTCGTCACCATCAGCCGCGCCAATGGCACGCTGACCTTTCCGGCCAATTTCCAGCTCGTCGCCGCCATGAACCCCTGCCCGTGCGGTTACTACGGCGACCCGGTCAAAGCCTGCACCTGCTCGCAGGGCACGGTCACCAAGTACCAGAAGCGCATCTCCGGCCCGTTGCTCGACCGTATCGACATCCACATCGAAGTGCCGCGCGTCGAGTACGACAAGCTCTCCGACCGGCGTGTGGGGGAGCCATCGACCAACATCCAGAAGCGCGTCGAAGCCGCGCGTGAGATTCAAAGAATCAGGTTTCATTCTTCACAACCCGTACGGGTTGTGAAGAATGAAAATATGATTCTATGTAACAGCGACATGCGCCCGGCCGAGGTGCGCCAATTCTGCGACCTGGACGACGCCGGCAGAGCCTTGATGAAGGCGGCGATGAGCCAGCTCCAGCTCTCGGCGAGAGCTTACCACCGCGTGCTCAAGCTGGCGCGTACGATCGCCGATTTATCGGGGAGCGAACGCATCCAACCCGCGCACCTGGCCGAGGCGCTGCAGTACCGGCCCAGAACCTTTGATGTTGGTTGAGCGCTCAGCTCGCCTGGCAAAATGATTCGAAAGCCCGGTTTTGGGATAGAATATTGTTATGAAGATCACGAAAATTCAAATCCCCAAGGATGCCATCGCCGAGTTCTGCCGCCGTAATCACATCCGTAAGCTCTCCATTTTTGGCTCAGTCCTGAGCGACTCTTTCGGCCCGGAGAGCGACATCGATGTTCTGGTAGAATTTGAACCGGGTCATGTGCCTGGACTGGCATTTATCCGCATGCAGGACGAATTATCGGAAATATTTGAGGGTCGAAAAGTAGACCTGGTTACAGCAAAATTTTTAAACCGGCGAATTCAGAAAAGCATCCAGGCAGAGGCTGTCGTTCAATATGCCCAAGGATGACCTGGTTTACGTCGGGCACATGCTGGACATGAGCCTGAAAGCGAAGGAATTTACCTCTGGCATCGACCGCGATGAGTACGACCAGAACGAGTTATTGCGCCTGGCGTTGATCCACATCTTTCAGACCATCGGCGAAGCAGCGCAGCACGTCTCGCCAGAATTCCAAGAAGCCCATCCTGAAATCCCCTGGCATGAAGTGATCGGGATGCGCAATCGTCTCGTGCATGACTATATGAATGTTGATGAGGATGTGATCTGGGAGGTGGTGCAACAAGATTTACCGCCGTTGATTCAAGCGTTGATTACTATCGTACCACCTGATAAAAAATGATTGACAATCTGCGCGACAACACTGGTAGTCTACACCTGTCGCCAGAAATTACCAAATTCATCCGGGCAAACAGCGACCCGGAGAAGATCATCCTGTTCAGCTCGTATGCGATCGGCGATTGTGGGCCGGACAGCGATTTGGATCTGATGGTTGTTATGCAAGCAGTGAAATCCACGCGCAAAGAAAGCATTTGTCTACGGCGTGCACTACGGGGATTGTTGGCGCCAATCGATATTCTTATAGCCACTCCAGAACAGATCGAACGCCACCGGAATACGATCGGCCTGATTTATCGAACCGTCCTTTTAGAAGGA
>JAYRNN010000343.1:0-3013 GCA_041912175.1 Anaerolineales bacterium
GCCTGAACGGTGTTCTTTACCGTCGGTGATTTCGTCTCCTGGCCGATCACGTCGATCGCCTCCAGCATGCGCAGCAGTAGTTAGTGCTTTTCTCTCCCTGCCGGATGAACAGCGCCAGGCCTTCAGCGATGTAATCCAGGCAGGTCATCGCCGTAAATGGGTCATTAATCGCCGGAGACATGGCTCTTACCGCCATTTCGACAAGCTGGTTGACCGTATATTCAGTGTCCTGGGTGGGCGTGCGCGTATTCCCAAGCCGGAAGGATGGAAAGGGCAGCCGCCAAACAATAGACAAATGGGAATGAGACTATCTACCCAATACATGACCCAGGCCAGCAAGATCGCTGCCAGCGACATGACCGCTGGAGCGAACCAAAAGCTCACCTTCAGGCGATCCCAGGTGTAACGGGCCGCGACTCTCCTGAAGGCGCGGGTTCTCATGCCGTCTTCTTTAAATTCGCCAGCAGGATGTATCCGCTGATCAATAGAATAAACAGCGGGAATACCAGTGGAGCCCAGTAAAAGGACACAAGGCTCAGGAGCAGAAAGAGCGCCAACACCAGGCCCAGGTATGCCATCCAGCGCGGGGTAATCCCAGTGCGCAACGAGAGCGTGCAGGTCGTCATCATGAACACGCCGGCCATCCTCATCGTGTAGACGTTCATAACCTCGTAGGTGATCACGCGGCCGAAATTGTACAGGCCTGAATCGATGAGCTGGCCCGGGGCAGCGCCATACATACTGATGATACCGCCCGCTACCGCTGCAGAAGTAAACAGCATGGCCAGGAACAAGAGACCGCTGCCCAGGAACACCGTCGCGAACAAGCGATCTTCATGTTCCCCAAGGCGGTCGCGCACCACGCCGATGAACCACAAAAAGGCGACGCCAGCAAAGGGCAACAGGTTCAGGGCGAGGCTGACTTTCTGCCAATTACCGGAAAGCCAGGTCCCGGCGTCCTGCGGGTTGGCGGGAACAGATATCCGCACGAGCGCCAGGCTGGTGATGAGTAAAATAGAAAACAGGATGCCTGCAATCGCAGCCGCGCGTGGCGTCGTTGCCCGTGCCTGGATGATAGGTTTTTCTTGATTCATTGTTTATCCAGCCTTTCCAGCATTTGCTGCAAAACCGCCAGTTTATCCTGGATGGTCTTGAGCTCTTCTTCGACGGAGGGGACCGGCGCGACAGCCGGGGTTGTCTCCTCTTCAGCCGGAGCCCCTCCCACCAGCAAGCTGGCGAGAATACTGGCCAGGGCGCCGATGATGCCGACGCCGGCAAACATGATGAACGTCGCTGTTATTCGCCCCCCCGGAGTGACCGGGTAGCGGTCGCCATAACCCACCGTGGTGATGGTTACGATCGCATACCACAGTGCGTCTCCACCCGAGGTGATATTCGCATCCGGTGATTTACTTTCGAATTGGAGCACGAGCACACTGGCAACGGTTAACACGATGATTGCTAGCAAGAGGGTAAGAAATGTCGCGTACCGGCTGCGATTTTCAAGGATATCCTTCACCAGCGTCTTCTTATTTTCGCCGCGCAGCAGGCGAGTGATGCGCGCCAGCCGGCTCAAGCGGGCCAGGCGTAACAGGCCGGCCCATTTACCAGCATTGGTTATTAGTCCCAACGACGGGATCGAGCCGAGCAGGTCGAGCCAGCCGCGCTCCTTGATGAAGTAATCGGATTTTTTGGCTGCCCCGCGCAGGTTAAGATAGAAATCGATCAGGAAAATAACGCAAATCAGGTTGTCATACACTGAAAGTAGCTTCATGGTCTGGTCAGATATAGAAGGCAACAGCATCACCACCATGACTGCCAGAGAAAGGATCGTCAGGACGAGGATAAAGATGTTGTAAGCATTACTTGTTTTGCGGAGTTTGGCCGTTTCTTGTGTCATTTGAATGCATCTTTCTTTGATCTGTCATTCTGAAGGAACGTAGCAACTGAGGAATCTAGATACTGAACATACAGCATTATGACAGTGCAGCCATTGTGCACAAGCAACCATCGCCTGGCTCAAAGCCCGGCCCTGGTGGATGAGCCCGCGACGCCCCGGGTCATCCACCAGCTCTTTCTATGCCTCGGCCGCTAAAGTGATTTGCCCTGTTTGGTTGTTATCTGTACCAGAGGAGCAACCAGCGACCGGCTCGTCAGCGTTTTATTCGGGTTGGGATTCGGCGGCTACTTCAGCTTGCTCTACAGCCTCGTCCGACACCTCGTGGGTTTCTGCCACGCCGCCCAACTCTGCCAGCTTGGCAGATACGCCAGCCGCTTCGTCAGCTCCCGCCAGGATGCCCACGGCCGCTTTGCCGCCATCCAGGTCGCTATTGATCCTGGCCAGGTCGTCCTTAGACATCCCCAGCCCCTTGTGGAAGAAGGCCCCCAGGATGCCGCCGGCAACCGCGCCGCCCAATAAGCTGATGCCACCGGTGAGGACAGCCGCCAGGACGCCGAGGACGGCGCCCCCGCCTGTCTTGCGCTTGCCCAGCTTGTGGGTCTTGATCTTGCCCTTGTCGTCCTTGACCAGCACGCCGATGGCGCCGAGCTTGACATCCTTGCTGGCCTTGTCCCACGCCTTGATGGCGTTCACCGCTGCGTCAGCGGCAGCTTCGTTTTCAAAAAATGCGAGTACCAGTTGTTTCTTAGCCATAACAGAATCTCCTTTTCGTGGTTTGTTAAGGGCCTACAGCCGTGCCCTGTACCCTGTTGGGGCGCACGGCCATGCGCCCTTACTTCCTGGTAACGATTTGTCCACAGCTATAGCGTCTGGCGGCTGTTTCCAAATCGCGTTTCCGGTTTACATCGTTGTGCTCCTCTCGCCGGCCATTGCGGCCGCCCCAGCCCCCCAGACACCGCGGTCGCCGCGCCTAACTATCGCAACAGCCCGACGCCATTGCGTCGGCGGCCAACACCGCCGACGGGGCCGGGGGGATTCGGGCCACGCCCAACCCCGCCAACAGGTCCGGGGGGAGTCGGTCCACGCCCAACCCCGCCAACAGGTCCGGGGGGA
>JAYRNN010000344.1:0-5386 GCA_041912175.1 Anaerolineales bacterium
CGTTAGAGCAGCTTTAGCTTCTGGCCAACGTTGTTGGGCTTTCCAACGGTTGGCATATGGATTAAGGATCACACGTGCGGTCATAAGACCTCCACGAAAAGGGATATTGACGCTGGTTAATTATAACCAACCAAAGTAAAATGGAATCGAGGAAAGGCGGCTTATGAAACGAATACCCTGGTTTTCACTTGTTTCTTTGTTTGTGATCTTCTTATTGATGTTCTCTCCGACCCCGGCCAAAGCCGATACAATCTATGTAAGCGGGACTCTCACCGGCGCGCAGACCTGGACCACGGGCAATCTTTATATCGTGGATGGTGATCTAACGGTGGACGCAGCCGGAACCTTGACCATCCAGCCTGGGGTTCAAATCAAGGTGGCGTATGGTTTTGGAATCAATGTGAATGGTAAGCTGGTTCTGCAAGGGACGGCAGGCAATCCGGTAATATTTACCTCCAATCGAGATAACAGTGTGGGTGAAGACACGGACCCATCTTCAATCTTGCCCGCGGCTGGCGATTGGAACGGCATCACGTTGATTTATACCAGCGCCGCAAGCCTGCCTGGTTTTCAATATGCCACGATCCGCTATGGTTCGACCGCTTTGACCGTTCAAAACCTGTCAGGTTTACCGATCGAGCCGCCGATCAACCAGAACACGATTGAATTTAACAAGGTAGGTATGCTTATAAAAGCATCTGACGGTGATTTTAATTCGACCGTGCAGGGGAATCAAATCCAAAATAATGAGAGCGGAATGCAAGTGATGGCTTCTAGTTTAGGCTTTGCGTTTATATCGCTGAACAGCAACAGTTTCAAACAGAATAGCGCATATCCGCTTGAATTATGGGGCAATTCGTTTCCCCTATACTTCAATAATACCTTTGAAGATAACGGTTATCAGGGGATCGCGATGAAGGATGTCATTGATTTGTCCAGCCCATTGGAATTAGTGCCCGCTAATCCCAATCCGGGGGCCGCAATCTTGCCATACGTCGTGCCTGATTATCTCGAAATCGCCGCTGGCGCTACCTTACAATTCCCGGCCGGATTGGTGATGAAGTTTGGTTTCGATGGGCTGTTAGAGGTCAATGGACAGTTGGATTTGTTAGGCGACGCACCCCAGCCGATCGTATTTACTTCTTTATATGATGATGCCTACGGCGGCGACACGGACGGTCAAGTCGGAGACCCGACGAACAATCGCTGGTACGGAGTGGAGTTAAGGTATTCTGGCGGACTTTCAACCACCACATTTTCCCACACCATCCTCCGTTATTCTGACAGCGGGTTGATGGTCACCAACGCTCATAACCTGATTTACTCCCCTTCGATCCACAATAATCTTTTCGACCATAACGGTGTCGGGATCAGTATGTTGGCTGCCGACGTTGGAAACATCGCCGCAGCAATTCAAGATAACCAAATCCTATCGAATGGCACAGGCGTTAAAATTGATTGGACGGGCGCCAACATCGGGGTAATCGAATCAGCCATCCACAATAATAATTTTGTTTACAATACGCTCGGGGTCGATAATTTGCAGCCCGGCCAGATCGTAAACGCCGAGAATAACTGGTGGGGCAGCTCGACAGGTCCACGTCATAACACGAACCCGAGTGGGACTGGCGATCCGGTTTCAGATCGGGTTGATTTCAACCCCTATCTGAGTACGCCGTCATTCCCGCCAACCTATATACTGGTCATGCTACCGTTGATAAATAAATAACTCCTTCCCCAAAAGAAAGCCCATTTTCGCCCGTTTCGTTAATACTATAAATTAGATGATATATATGTGATATAATCGAACGCGTTAATCCAGAGTACGATTGGAGTTTTAAATGAAATTATTTTTTTCCGGCCTCGTTCTGAGCCTGGTTTTATTGGTTTTGGCCGGTTGTTCGTTTGGGGGATCGAAGTCTACCCAAATACAGACAATAACCGAGACGGCCACGTTGGGAACGATTGCGGCGACGGCGACGCCCATGCCGACTATTACGTCGCCTAAACCTTCTCCTAGCGCGCCTGAGCTGCCTACCGCCGCTCCAACGACCGAACCTGTTCAACAAGGCGCGCCGGTTGAATCGCCTACAGCTACAGAGGTTGCTCCAGTTGGGGCAAGCGAGCCAACTCCCACAACGGCGGCGCCTACACAGGTCGAAAAAACATGTAAGGACGTGGCCGCTTTTTATGGGGACGTCTCGATCCCGGATGGAACCTCTTTTCGCGCCGGCGATGCGTTTACGAAGACATGGCGCTTCCGTAATAATGGGGATTGCACATGGACCACCGCCTATAATATCGTGTTTTTTAGCGGGGAGATCATGAACGCTCCGTTGGCGGTTCCTTTTCCGGCGGATGTCCCTCCGGGTAAAACGGTGGAGCTGTCGATCGATATGCAAGCCCCAACGCGAGGCGGCGAGCACACAGGAAACTGGGAATTTGCGGATGAGAACGGCCGGCATTTCGCGGCCGGGTTGGCCGGCTCAGACCGATTCTGGGTGAGCATTATCGTCAGTTATATGGATCAGAATGGCGTAGCGTTGCCAATGCCCGCTCCCGGAGCGGCCGGAGGCGCTACGTCTTCTGCAGGCGCCAACGCGGTTGCCGCCGGTTGCGGCGGCGTACAGAACCGTGATTACCAGAGCCAGGTGATCGTGTTAATCAACCAGTCCCGATTATCGAACGGTTTGCCTGCCTTGAGAGAAAACTCTCAGCTCGATGCGGCCGCGCTCGACCATAGCGCGGATATGGCCTGTAACAATTTCCTAAACCATACGGGTTCAGATGGCTCCACATGGTATGATCGTCTGCGCGTCCAGGGTTATGTGTATAATAAAGCCTACGAAAACATCTACGCGGGCGACCCCCAATTTGGCGGCGACCCACAGGGGGCGATGACCTGGTGGATGAATAGCCAGGTTCATCGGGATAATATTCTAAATCCGCAGGCGACCGAAATTGGGGTCGGTTACGTTTCGAACCCTGGGAGTCAATACACCGGATATTACACGGTAAATTTCGCCCGGCCTTAATTAATATTTATCGGCTCTACCCAGAACATAGGCTGCATGGTTCTCTTTCGGAAAGCTTTCCAGTTCCTCCTGGCTGTAATCATTACTGCAACCCTATCTGGCGGTAACTATCTAAGCAGATTCGCTGCTAAAGGAGCCGCTGCCAATGACAGCCGTGGATCTGTGGTGCAAGGTAACCAGCCGGGTAACTTTCAATTGCTTTCTGCGACCACGGGTTGGGTTTTGTCAGGGGGGCAACTTTTCCGCAGCCCCGATGGGGGTCAGACCTGGTCGATGATCACGCCGCCAGAGGCGCAGTCCGTCTGGACGGCTTACTTCTTGAATGAGCTTGAAGGTTGGGCAGTCACATCGGTTCCGAGTGATTTACAGCCCGGCGCCTCGAAGGTGCAATTGGCGACAACGCGGGATGGCGGCGAAACCTGGGAACGCTCTGATCTGGTGTTCGATCCTTTTCCTGACCTTCCTGGGGCCCAGCCAGAGTCGGTCAAACTGCTTTTCCAGGACACGCAAAATGGCTTACTGACATTCAAACGTCCCACGAGCAGTAATTTCAACGTCTTGGCTGGCTTCCAGACTACAGATGGGGGGCGTACATGGCAGGCTCTCACCAATCCAGAGCCTGGGATAGCCGCCAGCGACCCGGCAGCAGGGCCTGGCGAAGCAACTCAGCGACAAGTGGACATGCTGGACGATAAGATCGGCTGGGCACTCGAAACCAATGGCGTGTGCCAGGCGGACTTACCCAAAAGCGCTGCTACATGCACCCAATCGCAATCTCTCTTTCATACCCAGGATGGCGGCCAAACCTGGATTCCTTTAGCGCTCCCCGCGAGCTCCGTCTCCCCGGCCCCGCTCGAGCCAGAACTGGTTACGACCGGCCAGGCTTTCGATAAATGTGAAGTCGCAAGCCTGAGCCAGCTCCAGACCTGGTGGGATGCGAGTCCTTACCAGGCGGTTAACTTGTATATCGGCGGCTCGCTGCGCGCTTGCAGCAATCAAGCTCTGAATGCCGATTACCTTTCCGAAATAGACCGCCAGGGCTGGACATTGATCCCCACCTGGGTCGGACCTCAGGCGGCCTGCTCGGGTTACAGCCAACGGATCAATTATGATCCTAACAAAGCATTCCAACAAGGAATCGACGAGGCCAATGCCGCCTCGCAGGCGGCTCAGAATCTGCGTCTTTGGGGGCAGGCGCTCTATTATGACCTGGAAAGTTTCGAGACGGCGAATGAGGAATGCCTGGAATCTGCGAAGGCCTTTATCGATGCCTGGAGTGGGCAACTCCACGCTAACGGTTTTGTGGCAGGGGTGTATGGATCGCCTTGCCGATCTGGGCTTCCCGATTTCTGGTACCTGGAGAATGCTCCGGAGGCGGTTTGGATCGCCAATTGGTACCTGACGCCGGCTTATAATCCCAATGCGAGTGTGTGGGACATCTACTGCATGGATAGCTCTTACTGGCCGAACCACCAACGTCTTCGACAATATGCCGGCGGGCACGATGAAACCTGGGGGAGTGTGACGATGAACATCGACAGTAACGTGATGGATGGCATTGTCGCCCAGGCTTATGGACAATCCAGCCAGATCTGCCCGCGCCCTTCTACGCCGGCGGCCGCTGGCGTGATCCTGTACACGAGCGCCGATTATGACTGCGGTGGTCGACAGGCCGAGTTCGGCTATGCCTGGCGCGGCGCTCCAGGCTTTTATAACCTGGGCAGTTTTTTTGACGGTCGCGCTTCGTCGATCTATCTTCCTGGCGGTTGGTCAGCGCGTCTGTATGAGAATCTAAATGGCGCTGGCGGGCAAGTGTGTTTGAGCAACGCTGTGACGAATTTCGCCGGGATGACCTTCAATAATGGCCATGCTCTCAATGACCAGGTCTCTTCAATGGAGGTATTTACCGCGCTTAATTGTGGCAGCGGCGCCGGTTTGCAAGCCTCCGATATTCAGCCGCCCCAGGTTTCGATTATTAACCATCTAAAATCTGGTTATCTCAATGCCGCCAATACGTCGCCGGTCGTTATTCAAGCCAACCTGGCGGACACCGGTAGCGGGGTAAGCCATGCCCAATTCTTTGCCGGCTATTCAACCGGAGGCGCCTGGAACTGGCAAAACCTGGGCTGGGATGTGAACGGCGGAGATGGCTGGAGTGCGAACTGGAACCCCAGCACAACGCCCGACCAAACCGAGATCGGGCTGTATGTATATGGTTGGGACCAGGCCGGCAATGGCGCCGGGGTGCCTGTGCTCCATTTAACGCTTGACCGAATTGCCCCCTTTAGCGTCGTGCAGGCATTGCCCGCGACGCTGGATCGGACGGCGATCCATGTCGCCTGGAGCGGTTC
>JAYRNN010000345.1:0-4218 GCA_041912175.1 Anaerolineales bacterium
GAGCAGATCGGATTTACAACGGTGAACTCCACGAGCGTCGAAGATGTCGCCGATCAAAATGCGTATGTACAGCACATCGCTGCAGATGCAATCCGTGTATTTAACCAGCGGTACGGACCTTACCCGTATCGTGAGCTTGATGTTGTGAGTCTGCCAATGCAAGCTTTGGGAATCGAGTATCCGGGTGTGATCGGTTTGAATATCGATTCATACCGGTCTGCTCCGGGGGGCGGCGCAATCTCCGAACAACAGGATCAATTCCGAACCACGATCGCTCACGAAGTTGCCCATCAATGGTTTTATAATCTGGTTGGGAATGACCAGCAGAATGAACCCTGGTTAGACGAAGCCTTGGCCCAAAATGCGGCATGGCAATTTATCGTCGACCTGTACGGCGACGGGCTTACCGCCCAAGGCGTCGAAAATTATTGGCAAGGGTGTATGGATCATACCCAGAGTGCGAGCGTTCCGATTGGCCTCGCAGCCGGTGATTATCTAAGCGGGAGCGCATACGTCGGAGCCGTATATTGCCGTGGTCCGTTATTCATATTCGCACTTCGTGACGCAATGGGGCAGGCTGAATTTGATGAATTCCTGAAAGATTATGTTGCTCAAAACCGGTGGGGGATCAGCAACCTTCCAATTTTCAAAGCTATTGCGGAGAAGAAATGCAATTGTGACCTTACGCCGCTTTTTGAGGCTTGGGTTTCAAAGGATTGAAAACCAACCAGGCTGCCAGGAGCAGCAGAATTAGCCCTACCCCATCAAACAAAATAAATCGTGATAGGCTTTGGCGAGCCTGCATGTGAGACTGAGGCATCGACCAATAGATCAATGACTCCCCGACCAGGCCAATCGCCTGCATTACAACGGCTTCGATCAAAGATACCCGGTGGCGAAATGGATGCCACAATGCCACCGCGTAAGGAACATTCCACATCAAGAATAATAAGCCGAGACCGCGCAGCATCGCTTCACCGGAATCACCACTTAATTCAAAGCCTGCTGTGTAATTCGCTGGTCGGAGCAAGAAAATGATCGCACATTGGATGTTCCAAATGAGCACCAAACCGATTAGTACGCGTGAGATATTCAAACGGTATGGATTCATCAAGGGGCTACTCTTTTGCATCATGGTCATGCTTACCGCTTAATTTTACATTCTAATTTTATACTAACCTGCAATAAAAGTATGTTAGAATATATTGGCTTGTGAGTAGGATTTGAGTGTGCGTGTGCCGTCAAACCTATTGGAGGTTGGCGGTTTTTCTTTGTAGATTGCAGAGGAGATTGAGAATGGAATCGAAGTTGTATGTTGGGAACCTGTCATATTCGACCACCGAAGACGGTTTACGCGAGACATTCGCGAAGGCTGGCGCCGTGGTAAGCGTAAGCATTATCACAGAACGTGAAACAGGTCGGTCGAAAGGGTTCGCCTTTGTAGAAATGAGCAACCAGAGCGAGGCTGAGAAAGCCATCCAAATGTTTAATGGTTACTCATTGGACAATCGTGAATTGCGTGTAAGTATTGCTCGCCCGAAAGAGGAACGCCCGACTGGTAGCTATAGCGGCGGCCGGAGCGGCGGCTATAGCAGCGGCGGTCGAAGCGGCGGTTATGGCAGCGGCGGAAGCAAGGGCGGCAATAAGAATCGCGGGGGCAGCAACCCGAATCGATATTAGGCCGACCACGGCTGAAACGTAATCATATAATGACAATCCCAAGGGCTGTTCATATAGATCAGCCCTTATATTAATTTAAAATAAGGTGAATTCGGGTTAGCGGAAATGGATTTTCTTTTTGGGATGATTTGTGTGACGAAGTCGCCCAAATCATCCCAAAAGCTCTATTTTTACTGCGGAATAGGAGATATCTGAGATGAATGTGAAAGGGATTATTTGGGCAGGTTTGTCGGTGGCTGATATCGCAGCATCTATAAAATTTTATCGTGATATTGTAGGGCTGCGGTTATTACGGAATGGTGAGGGTTGGGCGCATTTCGATGCAGGGAATGGGGCATTGTTTGAGCTGACGAAAGGGGGCGTCGCATCTGCGACTGCAAAAAATGTTACCCAGCAAGCTGTTGTGATCGGATTTCTTGTCGACGATCTCGAACAAACGGTGAATGAGCTCGAGCGTCGCGGGATTCCCTTCTTAAGCGAAATTGGATCTTATAAAAATCAAAGCTGGACCCAGTTTTCCGATCCGGAGGGTAATCGTATAGAAGTAAAACAAGTCGTGCGGAAAGAAGGCTAGTGGAATATTTAATCGGGAGCAGACCAATAATAATGATCCATCTCGCAGACTTTCCTGAAACCGAGACGCTGATAAACACTGAACCCCATCTCGGAGGATTGTAATACTCCAGCAGAAAAGCCCATCGGAAGCGCTTGCTTCAGGGGATATAAAGTCAAAAATGCCCCGATTCCCTGACCGCGTGCTTCAGAAATTGTAGCGACATTATAAATACCTGCTGCCCCAGCCCCCAAGAATAGGGTTGAAGTGGCTACGGGTTTCCCATAGAGATAGGCGATATAGTAGCGGAAGGGTAAATCGATTCCTAAGCTGGCGACCAGATTATGAAATGGGATCAGAAAATCAGGCGGGATTTCATATCCATCGATAAATGTGTGCGTCCATTCCTTGAGCGTGTCCAGGTTTTCAACCGTGCGGATCTGCAATTGATCGGGATGTTGGATCGAGTGGGGCAACTCAGTGATGTTCGCTGCCATCCCCGGCGTTTCGTTCGTATACCGAAGCCCAAATGGCACGAGTACTTCCAGCCACGCCTGGGTGGGTAAACTGGCCTGCTGCCACCAGGTGAAACTATTTACGTTGTTTGACAGAAAATAGTCGATCGTTTCCCGGACAATCTGTTCGGCGTTCGCTCCAGGCGTCTGCGCGCTGAGCACGCCATTGAACCAGGGGTGAGGCACAGGCGTACGCCAACGAGCAAACTCAGGATTCTCCGTGAATTCCACTAGAGAGGAAGCCTGGAGATGGCGAAAGAATTCGTATAAATTTGCTTTCGTGGCGTTTGCGAGGGAGTTCGCTGAAAGGGTTTTCAAACTGCCTTCTTATAGCTTGCTTGTCTCGCAAACCACCAGGCTATCAGAAGGCCGGTGGTGGCGGATGGAACCAGCCCGATCAAAATTAGCTGGTAGGTGCTTGTGAACACCGGGCCGACTAAGATCCCCAGGAACACCCAACCGGCGAGGCAAACTGGAAACCACCAGAAGGCGCCCCTCCAATATCGCCGGAGGAAGATCCATTGAATCACGCCGGTCGTTGTACCGAATATGATTAACGTGATCAGAGAACCATATTGGTCTTGCAATTCTTGGGGTACCACAGCAGCCATTAACATGATCAAAGGTAGTGTCAATAGCCATCCGGCGACAGTGCACACCACCCACCATCCCCATTGCTGAATATGACGCGCCAGGATTAAAGCCTGTACCAGGCTGATAAATACCGCCATCAGAGGAAGTAACAGGTACGCCCCCCAAGTATCTTCATTAAAACCTACAATCCGAATGACGCCAAAGGTCAGGGCAAGCGCGATAATATCTGCCAGGGTGCTTCCGAGCGTCCAACTCAACCAGGTAAAGAAAAAGGAAGAAGGCGGAATTGATGAGGCGCTTTCGATTGAACCATCGGATGAATTCATGGACTTGAAGCCTTATGCTGGTCTAGTAATGCCCATATTCTTACACAGATTTATAGTAATTTTATTTCAATTTTACTTGTTTTGCAATGGAATTTAAGAAATGCACTCACCAGGGCCCTGCATATTCGACGCAAAAGGGGGTGGTCAAACGGATGATATATGCTCGATGTAATTCAACCAGTTGTCGCATATGGAGTGTGTCATGCGCCACCCAGGCGGCAAACAGATCACCGGCAGCGATTCGCCCGCCCCACGGCGTTTCGGCGCTGGCTTCAAAATCAGGTTCATGCAACGTGAGTAACCATTCCAAGGAATTTTTGCGTTCTACGGAAAAATTTTGGATCGACTGCTCCAATTCTCGTTCGTTATATCGGCGAGAAGCAACCCAACCTGCGGGGTCGATTGGAGGCCATGGTTTTTGTGGATACTGCAAGAGTAAGGAAAAGCGAACTCGAAAATCCTCTCGTTCTTCATCATAGAGATGGTTGATCACTTCCAGGATCGACCAAGACTCTGGATCCGGTCGCCAGCGCGCCTGTTCAAGGGTGAC
>JAYRNN010000346.1:0-31742 GCA_041912175.1 Anaerolineales bacterium
GATCAAGATGCCGGTGGGGATATCGTGATGGACATGGTGGCCCAGCTCATGCGCGAGGACTGTCTCGATCTCGTCGGTCGTGTAATTCTCTAACAAAGTATCGGCGAGGATGATTCTGCGGGTGTTGCCCAGACCCGTCAAAGCCGCGTTGGCGGCTGTGCTCTGGCGGCTCATATCGAACTTAAAAACCCCTTGGACGTTGGTTTTTGCGCGCTCTGCCAGATGCAGCAAACGCGCTTCAAGCTCGGCATAATCCTCTGCGAGCGGAGTAAATTTATTAAAAAGCGGCATGAGCAGGATCGGGGCCAGATTCGTGAAAACCACCGAAAACAGCAGCAAGACGCCCCCAGCCCACAGCCACCATGTATCTGGCGCCAGCCGTAGCAGCGCGTACACCACCTCCAGCAGCAGTAAACCGATCACACCACCGACAACCAGGCCCTTCACTTGATCGACGAACCAATCCTGAGCGGATTGAGTTGACAGACCATAGCGATGCGGTAAGACATAACCCTCGTAAATCGACATGGGCAGCATGATCAGGAGATACAACCCGCCAAAAATCAGCGCAAAAACTGCAGTCAGCAGCCACGGGTTATGCGTATATTGGTTGAGCCAGGCGGCCAGTCGCTGTGACCAGCCCAGGAACAGCCATGCCAAGGCGTATACACCGCCGGTGATCAGGCCCGCCAAAAACAAACGGTGCTGCACGCGTGCGTACTCCCTGGCTTGTTTTTGCTTTTCAGGGTCGAGGACATTTTCAGGCATGCCGAAAATTATACCCTGCCGTCTCCTAATTAATCAGGGATTGGCCGCACTTTGGATAAACGCCATCGGGTCGAAGTGCAAGAACTCCCCGCTTGTCGCCCAGCGTAGGTAATTGGCGCGCTCCGCTGGTGTGTTCTGGGCCAGGTAATACGCCATGACTGGAAACTGGGTTCCGACCGGGCCATGGCGAATTTCGAGATGCAGGTGGGCGACCCCGGCATTTCCGCTCTTCCCGACCTGGCCAAGCGCCTGGCAAGCCTCTACCGCATCTCCAGGCTTGACGGCCGGTGCGCCCTCCAAGTGTGCATATAAGATATACACCGACTCCCCCTCGAGAATAGCGAATCGACTGCGTAGCTCGGTTGGCAATTCCGACCCTGGTGTTTCCACAATCACAAAATTGCCAAAAGGGAATGAATCAATAATCGAGGCGGCCACCCGACCGGCCAACATAGATTGGATCGTCACACCCTGGATAGAAAGCTGCTCCCCACGCCGGTAGTATGAAAAATCGACCCCCTGGTGGCGATCATCCTTGCCCATTGGCGGCGGGTGATATGGGTCAGAGATAATTTCAGGCAATTCTGCTAAAGTCAGCCCTTCCAAGGGGGAACACAACCGAAAAACGACCGGCGTGTTGGTTACCGTGGCTTCTATTGAGGTGGGGCTTTCGCGCAGCGTCGGGATGGCGGGCCGCGTAGTCGCGCTCGGAGCGACCACGTGTGTGCTAAGCTGCGTCGGACCTGGCGGTTGTGCGATTAACGCTTCTGGAGGAGATGCGCTTTTTATTCCGCATCCAACCGAGCCAAGCAGAATCACACATCCAATGAATGCGCTGAGATGGGCCAAACTTTTCATCAACGCCTATTTTATCAAGATATGATTGCTTTCCGCACAAGCTCGTTTCCAAAATAAGGGGTTGCCAGAAATCCGACACCGCGCTATAATTTGGGCCGGTCAATCGGGGCGTGGCGCAGTCCGGCTAGCGCGCTTGCATGGGGTGCAAGAGGTCGGAGGTTCAAATCCTCTCGCCCCGACTTCAGACCTCTTGTATTTGAGTGGGGAGTACATAAGAGGTCGGAGTTAGCCCCAAACAAGCCATTCTTCCTGAACCTCAGACCTCTTGTATCCAGGAGGCTAAAATGAGACTTTCGGAAGCAATCCGTGGATTTTTGCTTGTGCGTGCTATGGATCTGAGCTCGAATACGTCCGTCATGTACGAATGGGCTCTGAATAACCTCGCCAGATACCTGAATGATCCAGAAGTATCGAGCATCAAAGAGAAAGACCTGCTTAACTTTTTTGCATACCTGCAAAAGGATTATCCCGCTAATGAGGAAAAATGGCATCACAGGCCCGCTCAGTCCACGATCCATCGAAAATGTATGGACTGCCATGAGAGGCTTCTTCAATTGGGCTTCCGTAGACCTGGACCTACAGCATCGGCCAGACAAGATTATCAAACGACCAAAGTATAGACCGGCAGAGATCGTGCCATTTACTGAAGAAGAAATCAAGGCGTTGTTCAAAGCATGCGAGAAGACTGCTATGGCAGGCACGTCTACCAAGAGTGCGTACTCTATGAAACGCCGGACTGCGGATCGAGATGCTGCGATCCTCACGGTGCTGCTGGACACCGGCATCCGGGTAAGCGAGTCCGCCAGACTGAATGTTGCAGACGTGAACATGGAAACAGGTGAAGTATACGTGGTTCCCTTCGGCGCCGGACAGAAGACCAGATCAAGAATTGTGGTAATTGACAGATTGGCCGAAGATCGAAGCCAGCTTACGCCAACAAGCCAGAGACCGGCAAACCCATTTACACCGCTCTCGGAAGGTTGTACCGCCAACTCAGCCTATCCCACCAACACCCCTGGTGGATGAGCTACTCCTGCGACACCTGGCCGAGCACATCGCCCAAGGTGAACAGCTCAAGAAGCCAAATACCAACCCCTGGCGCAATTTCAAGCATGGCAAGGCGCTCTATCAGCCATCTACTCCCCCGAAAAATTAGTCCACACCCTAACAATCTGGCGCCATGAGATTGCTACTTGCCCAGCGAGATGGTCTGTGGCACAATAACTCTTATGCGACGATGGGCGTTTTTCTCGCTTTGCATCTTGATCGGGATCGCGATTGGTTTAATTTATGGAAATGTTGTTCAACCTATTAAGTATACCAACACCACGCTTACTACTTTGCGAATGGACTATAAAACGGATTATGTCTTAATGGTGGCGGAAAGCTATGAGTTCTTAAAAGATCCAGCCGCTGCTGTTCAGCAGCTGACCGCCCTGGAAGGCGCCTCTCCACTTGAAACAGTCCGCCAGGCGATCATGTTCGCCGAGCAAGCTGGATATAATAACCTTGACCTGAAGCGTCTACGATCCTTGCAGTCCGCTCTGGGCGGCGAGATCAGGCCCTCCCCCACAAAGAGTCCATGAGACAATCGCGTGGCTCTCTCTATCTAATTACAGGCTTGATTCTGGGGTTATCCTTCGGAATGATCTATACCTGGGTTTTCCGTCCGCCTAAGATTGTAGACACAAAACCTGTTAGCCTGCAAACGACGCTAAAAGATCAATATCGTGCTTTGATTGCGACGGCTTTTGTCTCTACTGGAGATTTGGTACGCGCAAGGGCGCGTTTAGACCTCCTTGGCGACAAAGACCCTTATCAAAGCGTCATCGACCAGGCGCAACGCATGGCAGTCAATGGGGAAACTTCTGAAGTCACTGCCCTTCGTTTATTGGCTACGGCTCTTCTAGAAAACGAGTCACCCTGAAAGAGGTTAAGATGAAAATCGTCCTGGACCGGCGTTCGTGTAATTGTTATGAGCCAGCCTGCGAAACACACTTCGGCTGGCATTTTTTGCGCGAGGAGATCACACCAATCGACTGTGTGATTGAAATGACAGAAGATGGCAGGGAAGATCTGACTTTTTTGATCTTAGATCGCGATGGAGTCGATAAGACCCTGCTTGTAAACAAAAATAACAAACCAGAGGCTTACGATTCCTGGTTGAAAGCCTGGGAGGAACAGCAAGCTACAAAAGGATAAAACCCAGGTTGGCTATCATGTGAATCTTTCGGACCGACCGGATGATGATCGGAATTGTCTGCGCGGCAATCCAGTTCTTTTATTCCCTCCCTCATCAGACTAAATCCCCGGAATAGGAAGTGATTTATTTTGCCGCAGTCGCCAATCGCCAATCGAGCGCAGTATAACGGTTGGCGACTCGATCATTGTTAATTGCAATCCCGACTGCACGTTTGCTCCCCACCAAAACACATAGCTTCTTTGCGCGGGTTACTGCCGTGTACAGCAAATTTCGCTGTAACATCATGTAATGCTGCGTGACCAGCGGTATCACCACCACGGGAAATTCAGATCCTTGCGCTTTGTGCACCGATACGGCATACGAAAGCACTAATTGATCAGCTTCACTCCAATCGTAGACGACTGCTCGACCTTCAAAATCCACGGTCAAAGTATGATCAACCGGATTAATTGCAAACAACGCTCCCATATCCCCATTAAAAACTTCTTTATCATAATTATTCTGGGTCTGCATCACTTTGTCCCCTGAGCGAAAGGTCACTCCAAAGAGCGACTTTTCAGGCTTCATCAGCGCCGGCGGGTTGAGTATCTCCTGTAGGCGGTTATTCATCGCATCCACGCCAACTGGCCCACGATACATGGGGGACAGAACCTGGATTTCATCCCGTGGGTGGAAACCAAACTTTTGTGGGATCCGATTACACACCACATCCTGGACCCAATTCGCCGCTTCATCTGGGGTCTCTGCCGGAAACAGAAAAAAATCGTTTTCCTCGCTTGCTGGTGAAAAGATCGGCATTTGGCCTTGATTAATCCGGTGCGCATTTGTAATGATATATGAGCTCGATGCCTGTCGAAAAATTACACTCAGGCGGCTGACGGGTGCGACATGACTGTCGATGATGTCCCGCAGAACATCGCCAGCGCCTACTGAAGGCAGTTGGTCGACATCGCCAACCAATAAAAGATGCGTCCCTGGTTGGAGTGCTTTTAACAAATGGTTAGTCAGCAGTAGATCCAGCATGGAAGCCTCGTCCACTACCAACAAATCGATCTGCAAGGGATTATTGGCGCGAAATTTAAATCCCTCCCCAGGCGAGAAACCCAACAAGCGGTGGATTGTGCTGGCCGGGCGACCAGTAGCCTGTGAAAGACGTTTTGCTGCCCGGCCAGTAGGAGAAGCCAGGGCGTAACGTTTGTGCGCTGCTTCCAGGGTCATAATTAACGCCCGGATGGAGGTGGTTTTACCCGTGCCTGGCCCACCTGTCAAAATGCTAACCGGGTGACTCAAAACTGTGCGCACAGCAGCTTGCTGTTCGGTGGATAGCTCTGCATCTAGAATAGTAAAAGACGGCGGCAGATCACACAAGCGTGTTGGCCAGGCCGACGCCAACGCGTCTAACCGTTCTGATACGCCCACTTCACTCATATAAAGCGGCGTCAAGTAAATTGCCGCCAGGCCATAAGCTGGTCCTGTCTCTTGGAGCGAGCGTGGCATTTCCTGTTGGGTCGTTTGTGGAGTATAGGGTAGAAATTCGCGCCGGACCCGATCATCCCCGATGAGCCGTTCGATGGCTGGCTGAATCAAAGAACCATCGACCGCCAGCAGTTCTCCAGCGCGCGCTGCTAAACGATCATTGGGGAAATAAACGTGGCCTTCATCTGTCTGCTGGTTGAGAAGATAGATGATGCCTGCTTCGATGCGAGATGGGTGGTCGACCGGAAGACCCAGAGCCTGAGCGATCTTGTCAGCAGTTTTAAAACCCACCCCATAGATATCGCGCGCCAGCCGGTAGGGATCCGAGCTCACCACCGCCATTGCCTGGTCGCCGTATTGCTTGTAGATTTTTATCGCAAGATTGGTACTTACCCCATATCCATGCAAAAAAAGCATGATTTCCTTGACTTGCTTCTGCTCTTCCCAGGCTGCCGCGATCAAGCTTGAGCGTTTCGGACCGATATCCGCAACCTCGGCCAGGCGTTCTGGCTGGTTCTCGATAACATTCAAGGTCTCCGATCCAAATTGAACCACAATGCGTTCTGCCAGCTTTGGGCCAATGCCTTGGATTAACCCTGACCCCAAATAGCGGCGAATACCTGCAATCGTGGCGGGCAGGGTTTGTTCGCAAATTTCAACTTGAAATTGCATGCCATGTTTTGGATGATTTACCCATTTCCCATCCAAACGAAGGTGCTCACCGGGCGCCAACTCGGGCATATTGCCGGTGACGGTCACCATCCCCTCTCGATCCATACCGGGCGTCCGGCCCTTTTCTGGCCGCAAGCGCAGCACAGTAAACCCATTTTCCGGGTTATAGAATGTCAAGCGTTCAACGGAACCAGATAGTGTATCCATAAATATAAAAAATCACGGGTCACGGATCTCGTGGACCCTTGACCCGTGACGCTTCGCACATGACACATTCTTATGGGAGTGGATTACTCTGTGCCCAATCGTTTCCGAGGGTCACTGCGATATCGACAGCGCTATTCGGGTCGTTCACATAAAAGATCTTAATCGGGCTGATCTTCATTAAGTCTACCAGGAATTTTACCGTGTAAGGTTTTCCATTATAAAAAGTAATCTCGGTCGCAGCAGGCGCTACCTGGGCATTGCCCGTCTCGGTTACGTTGATGCCTTGGGTTTTCAAGAAATCCGCGGTGTTTGCCGCCAGTCCGGCTGTGTAGCTGCCATTTAAAATCATTACTTTTGCGCCCTCTGTTGCCAATAAATCGGTTTGGCTCATGCTAGCGGCTGCCGGGCTGACCGGGCCTGTGGCAAATATTTCATCGCGGAGGATGCGAATCTTATCGGTAATCGGCTTGAGAACCTGTTGCTCTCCATCCGGAGAAGTGGCGAAGCTGACTTGATCTGGCGGCCCAATAATACCTTTCTTGATTTGTTCTTCCGGAATCTGAGAGGCTAACCAGGCCAGGCGCAGCGCTTGATCAAGTGACATGTTGGTATGAATGCCTTGCGACATTTCATTATATAGCGTGCCCGATTTGGCAATCAAGGTCGGCAGCAGGTTAAAATTCAAGATTTGGTTTCGTATGCCCATGATCACCTGCTGTTGGCGTTGAGCACGGTCAAAATCGCCGCCAGAAGTGTGTCGAGCGCGTGCATAAGCAAGCGCCAGCTCACCATCTAGCGTTTGGGTACCAGGCTGCAGAGTCTTGGTGTTATTTTTCTTTCCGTGAGCCATCGGATCGACAACAATCTTCTCGGGTATCGTGACTTTTACGCCGCCGATCTCATCGATGAAACGGATAAAGGCCTCGAAGTCGATCTGGGCATAGTAGTCAATCGGCACACCCAAGAGTTCTTCCACCGTCTGCATGGCCAATCCTGCCCCGCCTCCAGGTTCCTTATTGGCCTCGCCCAACATATAAGCCGTATTAATCCGGCCATATTGATAGCCCGGTATATTCACCCAAAGGTCACGAGGAATAGAGAGCATACCAGCGGTGTGGTTTATCGGATCAACCGTCAGGAGGATCATTGTATCCGTGCGAGGTGGGCCTTCGCCCGCACGCCAATCATTATAATCCAGCCCCATAATCAGTAAATTGACGCGTTGTGCGCCATCCCAGGGGGCCGGCGTCGGGCCGCCAAGCGGCTGTAGCGGGACATCTGGTTCGGTGATGATACCTTCTTCTCCAGGCTGGGGCGTTGCGCCGCTACTCACGGCTACTCCCGGCAGATCAGTCAAACGCCACGTGCTCACAAAATCACGCACGGCAACAAATGTCAGGTAAGCGATCAATACCGCTGCAACGCCAAACGCCGATAATAAAACGATCTGGATGTTGCGTGCGGTCTTGGAAGTCCCTTTTTTCGATTGATTATTTTCGTCCATCATTAATCTAAAAACCTTTACTTTTTGTAACGAAAGTGTACTTTTAGCACACAGCTCATGCGAAAAGAGTACGCTTTTGCATGAAACCGGCGTGATTATAACACGGTATAATCGGTGTGATTGCTCGGAAGGAAAATTTACGACATATGTCTCTGTTGGCTGCCAGTAATCTGGCCAAATCTTTCGGCCCGATAGACATTTTTTCAAGCATATCTATTAACATCCCGCGCCAGGCGCGGATCGCCATCGTCGGACCCAATGGGATTGGAAAGACGACCTTGTTACGCGTCCTGGTTGGCTTGGAAGAGCCCAGCCAGGGTAATTTACAGCATATGCGCGGTCTAAAAATCGGATACCTGCCTCAAGAAGCCTCGTTGACTGGCACAAATACATTGTGGGAAGAATGCTTAAGCATGCTGGCCGACCTACGCGGTATGGAGGCGGAACTGTCGCACTTGGAGACGCTAATGAGCGACCCCGACCAGGCGGAGACGGCATTGGAACGCTATGGGCAGGTACAGCTCAATTTTGAGCGCCGAGGCGGTTATACCTATGAAACTCGCATCCGCCAGACCATCACCGGATTGGGTTTCGATGACGGCGATTATCAGCGCCCCATTAGTCAACTCTCCGGGGGGCAGCGGACGCGTGCCTTCCTGGCGCGACTATTGCTCTCAGATCCCGATTTGCTAATCCTGGATGAACCAACCAACCATTTAGATATCCGAGCGGTTGAATGGTTGGAAGGATACTTGAGCCAATGGGAGGGCGCCACCCTGATTGTCTCTCATGACCGCTATTTCTTAGATAAGGTCGTCGATCATATCTGGGAAATGAGTAAATTGGGCATTGAACTCTATCGCGGCAATTACACTGCCTACGTCCAACATCGGCAAGAACGCTGGGATTTACGCTTACAGGTTTTTGAGTCCGAACAAGAGCGCCTGCGAAAAGAGCTCGATTACGTCAAAAAGAATATCTCCGGTCAAAATACGCTTCAGGCGAAAGGAAGGCTGCGCCGGTTGAGCAGGGAGGTACAAGCAATTGAAAGTTTGGGCGTAGAAGCAACCCAGAGTAAAAAATGGCTAGAAATTAGTAGCCAGGTAGAACTGACCTCACACACCCTGTCAGTGCAGGAGGTGGAGCGGCGGATCAAAAGTCTGCGCCCACCTTCGAATCGCCCGCCTCATCTGCATATGAATCTAAAAGCCTCCACACGCTCGGGCGATCTCGTTTTACGCACCCGTAATCTCAAGGTTGGTTATCCAGATGAGGGAAAACCGCTTTTCTCTTCCCCAGATCTGCTCGTAAAACGCGGCGATTGTGTAGCTGTGATTGGCCCAAACGGAGCTGGAAAAACCACATTCCTTAAAACGATCTTGGATACGATGCCGCCGCTTTCTGGCGAGGTATTCCTCGGGGCCAGCTTGCATATCGGTTATTTCGCCCAGGCGCATGAAGGCTTATGCCCCGAGAGGACACTTATCGAAGAAATCGATGCAGTAGCCCCCAACATGCTCCTGGCTGAAGTACGTGACTATCTGGCGCGATTCTTATTTACCGGAGAAGATGTCTATAAAAAAGTGGCGGTGCTTTCCGGCGGCGAGCGCGGCCGGTTGGCGCTGGCAAAGCTTTCACTCACCCAGGCCAACCTCCTGCTGCTTGATGAGCCTACCAATCACCTCGACATCCCTTCCCAGGAAATCTTGCAGGAAGTGTTAGCAGATTACCAGGGAACCATTTTGTTGGTCTCACATGATCGTTATTTGATCGACGCCTTGGGGACGCAAATTTGGGAAATTGACCCCCAACAAACCACCTTGCAAGTTTTTCAAGGAACCTATAGCCAGTATCGCTCGTATCAGGATTTGCAAAAATCAGAACTTGAATCGCGCTCACAACCAATCGCTCAGACCTCCAAAATTCGGCCTGCTGCGCCATCTCCGGATGAGCGCCGGCGAAAATTGCGTTTGAAGGAAGTTGAGTCGTTGATCGATTCTCTCGAATCTCAGCTTGCAATCCTATCGACTAAGCTCGAAAATCCGCCCACTGACCCAATTAAGGTGCAGCGCCTGGGCAGGGAATATGTTGGTGTGCAACGGACTTTAGACGAATTATTTCAAGAATGGGAGTCATTACATTGAAAATCACAGTCATTGGAGCAGGATCAACCTATACTCCTGAATTGGTTAAAGGTTTCATCGAATTACACCCCGATTTACCTCTTTCAGAGCTTCACCTGATGGATATCGATCCACACCGGCTGGAAATCGTAGGGGAGTTTTGCCGGAGGATCGTATCGACACACGCCAATCCGTTCGATGTAATTTTGACCACCGATCGCAGAGCGGCCATCTGCGACGCATCTTATGTAATCACGCAGTTCCGGGTTGGTATGATCCCTGCTCGTCGAGAAGACGAATATCTTGGAAAACGCCACGGCCTTGTAGGACAGGAGACTACCGGCATTGGGGGTATGGCAAAAGCTTTGCGCACAATCCCAATCATCCTAGATATCGCTCAGGATATCCGCCAGCTAGCCCCAGAGGCGCTTTTGATTAATTTCACTAACCCGTCTGGTTTGATCACCGAGGCCCTGGCGCGTTACGCTCCAGATGTGCCATCGGTTGGTTTGTGCAACTCGCCGATCACGATGAAAATGAGTATTTTACAGGATCTAGAGAGGTTGACCGGCCAACCGATGCCGGAAGACGCCATCCAGAAAAGTGAGCTGGATGCACTGGGTCTGAATCACCTATGCTGGTATCGGGGATTTTCACTGCATGGCGAGGAGCTTTGGCCACAGATCTTCACCTCCTATTTGCAAGAGCTTAGGGCTGATCCAGATCCAGAATGGGATCCCGTAATGATCGAAACCCTGGGGATGATCCCGAATTATTACCTGCAATATTTTTACAACACCAACAAAAAGCTGGCCGAACAGGAAAAATGGCCGCCATCACGCGCTGAACAGGTCTTGGAGATCGAAGCGGATCTACTGCGGCAGTATGCCGACCCACAACTGGTAGATACGCCTGTCGACCTGATGAAGCGTGGCGGCGCCTGGTATTCTACCCTGGCTACCCAGGTGATCAATTCCCATGCCAATAATTTAGGGGAAGTTCAGGTGGTCAATATTCGTCAAGCTGGTGCTGTACCAGGGTACCCGCCAGAGTGGGTACTGGAATTGCCTTGCCGGATCGATGCGAGTGGAATTCATCCACTGCCGGCTGACCCTCTCCCACATGCTGCTTTTGGCTTGTTGGCGCAGTTAAAATCTTATGAAATTCTGACTGTAGAAGCTGGCGCACACGGTGACCGCAAGGCAGCCTACCAGGCCATGCTCGCACATCCACTTGGCCCAAAACCGGAAAATATATCAACCGTCCTGGATGATTTGCTAAATACAAATCGGCAATATCTACCCCAGTTCAAATCGACAATCTCAGGATGATGCCCAATCTTTGCGTGAGGAAATTCGATTAGGAGAGAGAGCATGCCACAATATTTATTGGGTGTGGATGTTGGCAGCACTAAAACGCAAGCGCTCATTTCTGATGCGCAAGCCAACCTCCTAGGCGTTGGACGCGGCGGAGCTGGTAATCACGAAGGGGTCGGGTATGATGGCCTGAGGAAGACGCTGCAAGAGTCTACAGCAGGCGCGCTGGAAATGAGCGGTTTGAGCATCGCACAGATCTCCGGCGCGGGTTTTGGGGTGGCGGGCTATGACTGGCCTTCCGAGCGCGACCTTACCCTTGAAGCCATTGCTACACTGGGTCTAGAATGTCCATTCGACGCTGTGAACGACGTGGATATTGGTCTGATCGCAGGTGCCAGCCAGGGTTGGGGAATTGTGGTTGATGCCGGCACCGGAAATAATGTGCGCGGCCGCACCTGTGCCGGGAAAGTCGCCGGCATTACAGGGAATGGCGGCATGTTTGGCGAATATGGCGGCGCCAGCGAGCTTGTACATCAGGCGCTGATCGCCATTTCCTATGAGTGGTCTCAGCGCGGGCCAAGGACCAGCCTGACCCCAGCTTTTATGGGTTATGTAGGCGCCATGGGAATAACCGACTTTTTGGAGGGGCTGGTTTTAGGTCGCTATGCACTGGATGCTGAGATGGCCCCGCTCGTTTTCCAGGCAGCCGAAAATGGCGACAGCGTGGCTCAGGAGTTAATTATATGGAACAGCCGCGAGTTAGGCCGTTCTGCCGTAGGGATTATCCGCCAGCTCGATTTTACGAATTGTGAATTTGAAGTTGTAATGATCGGCAGCATGTTTAACGGTGGCCGGCTGGCTGTTGAACCCATGCAACAAGTGATTCTAGAGGAAGCTCCTGGGGCGCGGTTTGTCCGCTTGAGTTGCCCACCCGCCGTTGGCGGTCTGCTGCTTGGGATGGAAACAATTGGCCTGGAAACGCGCCCGGTACACGCTCGCCTGGTGGAAAACACGCGTGCATTTCTTAATAAAATCGAGACCCAGCGGTTTAGTCTGCCGTAGCGCCAGCGGCTACGGGTTCGTCGCCATTATACGATAGCATGACTGGCCATTTCCGCGCAATCGCGACCGCGGCAACAATACAACCAACCCCGCCACTGACAATCGCAAATGGAATGCCGAATGCCTGGGCTACTGCCCCGGCTTCCACTTCGCCAAGCTGTGGACCGCCCATAAAGAAAATTTGATTTACACTGGTCATCCGGCCGCGGATATAGTCGGGCGTCTGCAATTGGCGGATGGTATTACGGATAATCGTACTGACCGAGTCGGCCGCGCCGATCAATATTAGAGCCATCATAGATAAAACATAGGTCGTTGAAAGCCCAAAAGCGACGGTGGCTAAACCAAATGCCACGACTGACAGCAAAAAAATCGGGCCTTGCCTGCGGATGCCCTGTAGCTGGGAAATGATCAAAGCCGCAGCAGCCGCCCCTATCGACTGCGCAGCCGACAACCAGCCATACTCCAATGCCCCTACATGCAGGATGTCGCGCGCGAAGGACGGCAGCAGCGTGCTCGCTGACGAGAAAAAGGTGGCAAAGAAATCCATTAACATGCTGGACAAAATGATCGGTTTGCTCAGAATAAAATGGATGCCCTCTTTGATTGAACCCAGGCTGACCACTGCTCGCTTGCCCGGGATGGCTTGCTGCGGGACACTGCCCATCATAATTAATGCCAAAAGCACCGCTCCATAAGACACAGCATTGCACAGATAGGTATATCCGATCCCGTAGTAAGCAATGATCAAGCCGCCCAACCCCGGGCCTATAATCGCCCCGATCTGAAAGGCAATTGAAGTCAAACTAAAGGCGCTGGGCAAATCATCCGCCGGGACCAAGTTTGGCACCAGCGCCTGGCGCGCCGGCAAGTCAAATGTGACCGCGACGGCATTCAGAGCGGTCAGCAGATAGATGCTCCATAGACTGATCTTTCCGCTAAATGCCATGATCGCCAGTACGAGCGCCAGGAGCGCCATAATGGATTGCGTCAGGAGAAGCAGCATCCGGCGGTTCACGACATCGGCTACCGCGCCTGCAATTAATGATATAAAAATCACGGGTAGGATGCGCGCTAGGCCGATTCCACCCAGAGCAATCGGCTGGGAAGTCAGATCGCGGATATTCCATAGCAAAGCCGCCGCCTGCATCTGTGTCCCCGCAACGGAGATCATCAGACCAAGCCATAAAAGGCGGAATTTATAGTGATAAAGGGCTGGAGGTATGCGGAATGACATGGAAACTTCAATGAACGACTATGTTCCCCAATCACGTAAATACAAGAAATCATACCCGATCGTTCGATTGCTCAGCTTGGCGATCGGCGGCAAGACACGTTTGAAATGGTTTCGGCGGACCCGCTCAACCACTTTGCGTACAAAATCCTCGGCAAAACCAGCTTCAACGCAGTCTTCTGGGCTATAGCGTTGGTCAACTAGCAGATAGAGAAGTTGATCCACCGCCGCGTAAGTAAACCCAAGTTCCCCTTCATCGGTTTGGCCCAACCACAAATCCGCAGTGGGCGGCTTGTCAACGATCTCAGACGGAATACCCAGGAAACGCGACAGTTGGCGGACCTGAGTTTTATATAGATCGCCGATTGGATTGAGTGCGCATGCGGAATCGCCAAAAAGCGTCGTGTACCCTAGCAAAATTTCAGTCTTATTTCCAGTGCCTACCACCAACCCCCGAAATGCTTCTGATTGATCGTAGAGCACAATCATACGCATCCGCGCCATAATGTTGCCTTTACGCACAGAATTCATCTCGGGGAATCCTTCAATAAGCGGGTCGGCCATTCCGGTAATGGGGATAGTCAGGGTCTGCACACCAAGAGCATTGCTCACCATCTGGGCATGTTCGAGCGACTCGCTTGAAGAAGTTTTATAAGGCAGGCGTATGGCCAACACATTTTCCGCTCCGAGCGCCTCTGCGGCCAGGTAACAAGAGAGTGCAGAGTCAATCCCACCTGAAAGTCCGATTACCGCGCGGCTATAACCGACCCTGCCGAGCTCGGTGCGGATAAAATTGGTTAATATTGTGCGGGCAAGTTCTGTATTAATCGATAAATCAATCCCCATTTAGGCCTCAACTCAGCGAATATCTGATTGAATGATGCGGTTTAATTCACGCACAGCCAGTGCAGTGCGTTCATCTCGCAGCAAAGGCAAGCGTGCTCGCGTACGGTGTAATTGGTTGAGATCAATCTCGGTCTGCGATAATGCCTCCTGAAAATAGGGGCCTTTCAGGAGCAGCTCTCCATTCGGATCAAACAATGTCGCCCCGCCCCAAAAGTTCAAACCATCCTCAAAACCAGTTCGGTTCGCATGTGCTACGAACGTGGTGAACAGGCTGGCATAAGCCTGGTTGATATGCTCAACCCAGCGCGCTGACTCAAGCTGATTCTCTCGGTTTAATCCTCGACCTGGCGAAGCCGATGTGAACAACATCGTATCCGCCCCATCGAGCCAAAGCAAATACGGCGGTGAGGCGTGCCAGAAGTCTTCGCAAATCAATAAGCCCATACGGCCAAAGCGAGTATTAAAAGCCCGGATCTCATCGCCCCAAGCGAAGAAACGTCCCTCATCAAAAAGACCGTAGGTCGGCAGATAGACTTTATGGTGGACATGTACCACCTCACCGCCAGACAGGTAAGCGCCGGCGATGTAGAAACGATGACGGTTGTCCTCGTCCACAAAGCCTACAACCAGGTCGATCTCCTGGCTGGCTTGCAGTAAATGGCGGAAAATTGGATCCTCTGCCTCGGGTCTTATTGCAACACTGGGAGCCAGGTCCTGTAGTACATATCCCGTCAAGGATAGCTCGGGAAACACCAACAAATCGACGCCTGATTGGCGGGCCTCCCTGATAAACGTGAGGTGTTTATCTAGATTGGCGCGGACATCGCCTAAATGAGTATTGATCTGTGCAAGTGCGATTTGAAATTTCATCATCCGATCCTTTATAAGCATTCAAATCATACCACGACCCGTCATACCCAACGAATTTCGCTGCCAAGTTTTTTCTGCCAGAGAATTGGCGCAACCTCAAATTGCCTTACTTATCAAGTAGATGTATAATGAAAATAAGAAGCCTATGCAGGGCGGTTTAGAACATCGCCCGATCAAAGCTATTCAAATGATCGATTTATAAATCACTATGGACATCTTACTTAACCCAAATATCGCTTATCTTATCCTGGCCTTTGGCCTGATGATCAGCGTCCTGGCAATCCTCAGCCCAGGGACAGGGATTCTCGAATTGGGGGCGCTGCTTGTTCTCGGATTGGTTGGCTGGGAAATATTCAACCTTTCTGTCAACTGGTGGGCATTGATTTTGCTGGTGCTGGGCATGGGCTGCTTTGTGTTGGCGGTTCGCCGTCCGACCCAGCCTGTCTATCTCATCCTTTCTATCATCGCGCTGGTGACTGGCTCGGCCTTCCTTTTTCCCAGCGAGGTATGGTATATGCCAGCAGTCAATCCGATCCTGGCTCTCCTTGTATCCGTATCGCTGACAGCCTTTTTCTGGGTGGTGACACATAAAATACTAGAAGCGCGCATGGCTCCCCCCCATTTGGACCTGGACCTGGTGATTGGGGCCACCGGTGAAGCGAAATCGGATATCCAGGATGATGGCACCGTTCTAATTGGGAGCGAATTATGGAGCGCGCGAAGCCAAACTCGCATTCCACGCGGGGAGCGCGTACGCGTTACCGGCCGTGAGGGTTTCATTTTAAGCGTCATTTCTATAGAAAGTCCTACCGAAGCGGAGGTTCATTCATGAATGCAACCAGCACTCTGATCTTATGCGCGATTGGCGCAGTACTTCTAATCGCAATTTTCTTAATCGCTTCGGCGATCCGGGTCGTCCCAGAGTATCAACGCCTGGTGGTCTTCCGGCTTGGCCGCTCGGTTGGATCACGCGGACCCGGGATTGTTTTCCTCATCCCCGTTATTGACCGGGCGATTAAAGTAGACCTGCGCGAGCAGGTACGCGAGGTGCCGCACCAGACATCAATCACCAAGGATAACGCCTCGATCTCGATCGATTTTCTGTGGTATTACAAGATACTCGATCCAGCAGAAAGTGTGTTGCAGGTCGGAAACTTCGAAACGGCGGCCGGGGGCATGGCTACTACCACCCTGCGAGCAGTGATCGGGGGTATTCCGCTGGATGATGCACTGTCGGAACGCGAGCATATCAACAACATGCTGCGCACCCGTCTGGACGAGGTGACCGAGCGCTGGGGGGTGAAAGTCACGAACGTCGAAATTCGGGAGATCATACCCCCGCGCGAGATTCAGGATGCGATGAACCGCCAAATGTCGGCAGAGCGAATCCGCCGGGCAGTGGTGACGGAATCGGAAGGCGCCCGAGAGGCGCAGATCAACGTGGCGACGGGCGACAAACAATCGGCTATCTTGCGGGCAGAAGGCGATAAACAGTCGAACATCTTAAAAGCGGAAGGGGAGAAGCAGTCTCAGCTCCTGCGCGCCGAGGGGTATTCTGCGGCGCTGGACAAGATTTTCTCGGTCGCGCAGAATGTGGATTCCAAGACGATGACCTTGCAGTACTTCGAAGCGCTCAAGGCTTTAGGGCTCAGCGCATCTACGAAGTATATTTTCCCGATGGAATTTACCGGTTTGCTGGAGAGCTTCATTAAATCTCGGGAAGAGAAAGCCTGATACTAGTTTGATGCCACATCGGGATGACATGCTCCGCACGTCCACGGATGTGGCATCGAGTAAGACAATGGAACAGATCAATTTCAAGCCAGGTAGTCCTGCCCTGATCGAGTTGGCTACCTGGCGCGATTTAAACCCGCTACGTCAGATCGAAAAAGTTTGCTTTCCAAAGGATGGCTGGCCCTTGTGGGATCTGGTCGGCGTGCTGACCTTGTCGAATGTGATACGCCTGAAGGCGGTGGTCGATGGGCAGATGGTTGGTTTTATTGCCGGCGACAAACGGCCAAATGAGGAAATCGCCTGGATTGCTACCGTGGCCGTCTTGCCAGAATACCAGCGGCGCGGCATCGGCGAAGCCCTGGTACTGGCCTGCGAGCAGCGTCTGGATGTACCCCGCGTGCGGCTGAGTGTGCGCATGTCCAACCCGGCGATCGGCTTATACGAACGACTGGGCTACTACAAGGTGGGAGTGTGGGCCAAATACTACGCCGACCAAGAGGACGCCCTGGTCATGGAAAAAAGCCTTTGATAAGCTATAATTGACCGCATGCCGGACCCAAGTCTCCCAGAACCCATCTTAATCACCCGGCCGGCCGCCTTGCGCCGGATGATCGAAAATTTATCCAAAGAGACGATCGTGGCGGTGGATACCGAGTCGAACAGCCTGTACGCTTATCGCGAACAGGTGTGCCTGGTGCAGTTCTCGACGGTAGAGACCGACTACCTGGTGGATCCATTCGCGGTAGAAGACTTATCTGCCCTGGCGAGTATTTTTTCGAGCCCGACGGTCGAGAAAGTCTTTCACGCAGCCGAGTACGACGTGATTTGTTTGAAACGGGACTATGGTTTCGAGTTCAACAACCTTTTCGATACGATGGTGGCAGCGCGCATCCTGGGTCGGGAGGCGGTTGGCCTGGGGGCGCTGTTGGAAGAAGAATTCGGCGTTCACCTGGACAAACGGTACCAGCGCGCAAATTGGGGGCAACGCCCACTCCCGCCCAATTTGTTAGCCTATGCGCGCCTGGACACGCATTACCTGATCGAGCTGCGGGAGCGCATGGCGCAGCTGCTCGAGTCAAAACAACTCTGGCCACTGGCCTGCGAAGATTTTCAGCGCCTGCGTTCGATCAACGGACATGCAAACGGACATACAAACGAAGATCTACCCCCGAACTGGTGGCGAATACACGGGGCAAATGACCTGCCGCCGCAACAAGCGGCGGTGTTACAGGAGCTTTGCCAGTATCGGGAACGTATGGCGCGGAACATGAATCGACCGGTCTTCAAGGTGATCAACGACCAGACGCTGGTTGAAATCGCCAGGGAGTCGCCGCGAGAGATCAGCCAGCTCAGCCACATTCACGGCATGAATGATGGGCAGGTGCAGAGACACGGGGCGCGCCTGATTGAAGCTGTGGGACGTGGTTTGAACAACCCGCCCCTGTCTGCGCCACGATCGCCGCGCCCAAACGAACGGTACATGGACCGGCTGGAGGCGCTGCGGCGCTGGCGAAAGGCCGCGGGACAAAAGATGGGGGTCAATTCGGACGTGATTCTGCCGCGCGATTTGCTGTACTCCCTGGCCGAGCATAATCCGCGCAATTCAGAGGATTTGGCGGCGGCGCTGAAGGATGTGCCGTGGAGGTTGGAGCATTTTGGCGGCGAGATTTTAGAGGTGATCACGCGGCACGGATAAACAATTTATAGTCACCAATCGCCAATTACAGGTCACGGGGATGCGAGGTGTTGGATGAAGATCCATTTCAATGGGGCGGCACAGACGGTAACGGGTTCACAGCATTTGCTTGAGGTTAATGGGCACGGGATTTTGTTGGACTGCGGGCTGTACCAGGGGCGACGGCAGGAGACTTATGCGCGCAACCAAAATTTTCCATTCGATCCACGCAAGCTGGACGCGGTAATCCTTTCGCACGCGCATATCGATCACAGCGGCAATCTGCCCAACCTGGTTAAGAGCGGTTACCGGGGCTCGATCTATACGACGCCGGCCAGCGCACACCTGGCAAATATTATGCTGTTGGATTCGGCGCACGTTCAAGAGCAGGACGTGCTGTTCGTGAATAAACACAAGGCAAAACGGGGCGAGCCGCCGGTGGAGCCGCTGTATACGCAGGAGGACGCGGCGTACGTGGCGCAATTTTTCGATGGGAAAAATTATGAGCAGTCCTTTGAACCGGTTCCAGGGGTAACAGCGCGCCTGGTGGACGCGGGGCATATCTTGGGCTCGGCGGCGGTGGTGTTAGATATCGAGGAGAAGAATGGCGGGGAAAAAGCGAACAAGTTCCGGCTGTGGTTCTCGGGCGATATCGGGCGGCGCGGGCTGCCCTTGCTGCGGGACCCGGTGCTGCCAGCGGGGGCAGATTACATGATCATGGAGAGCACGTACGGGGATAAGCCGCACGACGCGCCAGGGAAGGCTTACGAGGAGCTGCGCAGCGTGGTCGGGCGGACGGTGAAACGGGGCGGCAAGGTGATCATCCCGGCGTTCGCAGTCGGGCGCACGCAGGAAATTGTGTATGACTTACACCAGATGATCGACCGGCACGAGATCCCAAGCGTGGCGGTGGTGGTCGATAGCCCGCTGGCGGTGAACGCCTCGGACGTGTTCAAGGCGCACCCGGAGTGTTTTGACGAGGAAACGCGCCAGTTCGTGGAAAGCGATCATCATCACGGGGCGCTGTACTTCGATCGACTCGTGTACACGCGCTCGGTGGAGGAATCGAAGGCATTGAACGATCGCAAGGACCCGATGGTGATCATCTCGGCATCGGGGATGGCTGAAACCGGGCGCATCTTGCATCACCTGAAGAACAATCTCGAAGATGCGAAGAATACGGTGTTGATCGTAGGCTGGCAAGCGCCCGATACGCTGGGCAGGCGGCTGTCGGAGCACGAGCCGCGGGTCAAAATCTTCGATGAGTGGTACGAAGTGCGCGCAGAGGTGGAAAACATCGACGGGCTGTCGGCGCACGGCGGGCAGGATATGCTGATCGAGTACGCCGAGGCGACGCGAGAGACGGTGAAGCAGATATTCCTGGTGCACGGCGAAAGCGGGCCGGCAGAGATGCTGCAAGGGCTATTGAAGGCGCGCGGGATGGGGCAAGTGGCGTATCCGGAGCTAAACGATGTGGTGGAGGTGTAGGGGGAAGGGGGAGAGGGAGGAGCGGCGCAAGTTTTCTGCTGCTGCTGCGGATGGAGAAGGGCAGCGCGGGGCAACTGGGGGCGTACATGCGGGGCAGATCGATGAGGCGCTCAGACAGGTAAGGGTGGAATTTGGTTTGGGCCAGCCAGATGAATAAGGGTGTTTTGATGGGAAGCCCGGGCCGCGGTTCGGACGATCCTTTGGTATAATCCTGCGTGCAAAATGAATAGGAGAGGTGCCAGAGTGGTTGAATGGGGCGGTCTCGAAAACCGTTGTGGTCCTTGTGTCCACCGTGGGTTCGAATCCCACCCTCTCCGCAGGTCGGAAGATCCCCCAAGGCAGCTTAGGCTGCACTTACTACCGGACTTAATCGTTCTGGTGGTACAACTGTCAAAGTGCGAGGCATCTGCGACCGAGATCGCTCAGTTCGCGCTGGGCGATCTCACTTTTTAATCGCTTACCCATCATTCTATATACTCCTCGGCTATTATCAAGGGGTTGTGGGACATCGGAAAGGCGATTTTGACTTCTGTCATCTCTGGATTCATATCTTCCTCTATGTCACAGATTTCCTTGTCTGTCTCAGGGCAGCATTCGGCTTTGTCTCGAAAAGGAAATTGCAATGGGGTAGTAACCAAAACCAGGATTAACGAAAAGGATATCTACGTTATATAAAAGGCTTTCTTACTGGGCGGCGGGGCAAGCATCCATGTGCAAGTACTTCTGGCACTCTTCAGTTGTGAGCGAGCGAGTGCGGCGTGATTGGGCAATCTTGATAAGGTCTTCCAGACGTAACGCGTAGACACGCACCGTTCCATCGCGACTGCCTGTCGCCAGGCGTGCGCCGTCGGAGCTGAAAGCCAGGCCGGTCACCTGACCGGTGTGTCCGGTCAGAGCAAGCTGCTCGACGCCCGTAGCCGCGTCCCATAGTCGAGTTGTGCCATCCACGCTGGCAGTGGCAATGCGAGTTCCGTCCAGGCTGTAGGCAATGTGTCGAACTGAGCCAGTATGACCTGTTAGTTCGAACAGCTTTTGACCGGTGGCAGTGTCCAAGACGTTCACAGATCCACCCCGAAAGCTCACCACCAGGCGCTTCCCATCCGGGCTAAAAGCCACAGCATATGCCAGCTTATCATCGTTAAGCGGCAATACCAGCGTTGCCTGGCCAGTTTGTGTATCCCAGATTTTGATGAAGTTTCCGCCAGCCGTGGCGAGGCTGGAACCATTCGGGCTGAAGGCAATGCCGATACTGTTAGAAAGTTGAATCCTATTTTCATCGAAAACCTTCAGGGTAAATAACGTCTGCCCGGATGCCGCATCCCATAGCCGCGCCTCACCGCTGCGGTCGATGGTCGCCAGCCGGGCGCCATCGGGGCTGTAGATCACCCGATCCACCGGAGCCGTGGGGCCTACAAGAGCCAACAATTCTTTACCGGTGACAAGGTCCCACACGTGCACCCGGTTATCAGCGCCGGCCGTAGCCAGACGCCTTCCATCGGGTTTGAAGGCCAGGCCGCGTACCTGATTGTCGGATTCAGGAAGCGTGAGAAGGGTCTGACCTGAGTTAATATCCATGATCTTAACGGTATTGTCGCCGCCAAAGAACGCCAACTGCAGCCCATCCGGGCTAATCGCGACCATACAGTCGCAATCGAGTGCGGCTGGCACAGCTAATAGTTCATGCGGGTCGGCCTTAGTGATGGTCCAGGTCTGAACGCTTTCTCCACTGAGCGTCGCCAGTCGAGCGCCGTCCGGGCTGAAGGCAGCCGATTTTATGCGAGCATCATCGCCGAACACCGTCAGCAAACCCTGGCCGGTAACAGCGTCCCAAATCCGGGTGGTTCCATCACCTGCCACCGACGCCAGGCGTGAACCATCGGCAGTGAACTGCAAGCCGTGTTCTACCAGGCCGGTATGGCCGGAGAGGTTCGCCACATCCTGGCCTGAAACAATATCCACAATTCTGACAAATTGATCTTCGTCAACAGCGAAGCGCTTGCCGTCCGGGCTAAAGTCGACTAACGCAGGAAGCCCTTTTATTGGCACAGTCAACAGCTCGCCGCCCGTTGCCACGTCCCACAATGTCACTTCCTGGTTGTCGTCGGTAAGAGCGCCGATGGTGAGTAAGGTTCGGCTATCCGGACTGAAGCGAAGCATTGTATTATAGCCATAACCCGGTTTACCCAGGCGGGGGAGTTGCTGACCGGTCGCCATGTCAAAGACAGAGAGATTGCCGAGATCCGTCGACGACACAGCGGCCACTTTCGTCCGATCAGGGCTGATATCTATGAAGGGGGCATTGTCGTCGAAATAGATGGGGAGGGTGATGGTGGCGGCTACTTTCTGTCCAGCGGCATCCCAAACCGTGAGAATTGTCGATGAGCGGTCAACGCTGGGTGCGGCGATGGGCAGGTAGTTGGCATCTAGCCAGCGGTCATCCGCCCAGACGCCGGGCTTGCTGAAAAACACCTCCAGCGTCGCGGCGTCACGGATCTGAGTTGTCAGCTGCCCCTCCGCATCCCGGCTTTCAGTCGCCAGGCGGGTGCCATCCGGGCTAAAGGCAATCGAGCAATAACACTCTCCTAAAGGTGCTGGGGCACGCTTCAACAGGCGCGAAGTCTGTATGGCCCGGTGGAGGGCATCTTGGGCCTGAAAAGTATCTGCCTGTGCCTCTGCTTGTAGCGCTAACAAGATACTACGCTCCGGGTCAATGTTCAAATTTATCAACGAAGCGCTGGCCAGCTCGCGCGAGGTAGCGATTTGGTTAGCGGCTTGGGCTTCCGTCGCCGTCCGGCTGGCGCGGTTTCCAAAGAAAATCGCAACCCCTGCCAACGTAATGGCAAGAATGAAAGCGCCGGTTAGAAATATTGCCCGCCGCCTTAATTGTTTTGCGGCGCGGCTTTGAGTATCGGCCAATTCCTTGGCGGCTTCGAGCTCGCGCTGTCGCTGCGCCTCGCGCTCCAATGCCTCGTGTTGTTCCAGATCGATGGAAGCGGCAAGAAAGTCGCGTTCCGCCTGGTTCAATCGTTCTTCATTAGATAAAGCCCACTCACGAATTTGCGCCAGTCGCGCCCCGCGATACAACTCGGCCGGATCATGCCGGCGCGCCTCCCATTCGAACGCCGCATCGCTCAGATGATGGTGCAGCCGCAAGCCTTCACGGTCCTGCGACAGCCATTCGTGGAGCCGCTGCCACTCCCGGATCAGCGCCTCATGCGCCACCTCGGCACTGTCCTCGTTTAACGTGATCAATCTTGCTTCTGCAAGTGTGTTCAGCACCGCACGCAATTGGATGGCTTCTTCCGATTTATGCGCCAATTCATTCAGCGCCGCACGCCGGCGGGTGTCTTCAGTGCCTTCACCCAGCTCGGTCAGGCGCAAAAAGATGTCACGAGCCAGATTTTGCTGGACTTGATTGAGCTGGTCGGTAAAGACGCTCTCAGCCGTCTCGGCAATCGCGCCACGGACACCGCCCGAAGCGCGATAGCCCTGGATAGTAAAAGTCCGCCCACGCCGTCGCTCCCAAGTGACCAGCAGAGCGTGAGAAAGCAAAGGCAACGCCCCGGGCTCCGGCTGCCCCATGCCATCGGCGCCGATATCACTTAACAAAATGTCAACCAGGCCCGGTTCAAATTCCCAGCCACCGCGTCTGGCGGGTTCTTCGACGGCACGGCGCAGTTCTGCGGTTGTCATCTGGCCGATATATTCTTGTTCGGCGGCCACGGCAGCGCGCAAAAGGGGGTATTGTGAGCAGTGGGAGTAAAAATCTGCGCGCAGGGCGATAACGACCCTCGTTTTCCCCGATTTATCGCCAGCGATGGAAATCAATTTTTCAATAAATTCCGCACGCTCACCTTCGTCCCGGCAGAGGGTGAAGGTTTCTTCAAATTGATCCACGAGAATCAAGCGATTTTTATCGGTTTGTGTACCAGACAGGTTATCGTCCGCCGCCAACATTTTCATTGGGTTGGTAGTAGGGGTGAAGATGTGTATTTCCCAGCCGAGGCTTTGCAGAGCAACTGCCAACCCGGCGCGCACGAGCGAGGATTTTCCGCTGCCGGACGCACCGACCATCGCCAAGAAGCGGGGGGAGGCGTCCATAGCGAGATCGGTTACCCGCTCTGCCAGATGCTTGATGAGGGCTTCACGGCCAAAGAAGAGGTCTGCGTCCGCCTGTTCAAAAAACAATAGACCTTTATAGGGAGCAACGCCTGGCGCGGGCGCGTCTTCCTGCCGTGCGGAACGAGCCAGATCTAGAAAGCGGGCAGCCAATTCAGGTTCGTTGTCAAGATGGAGAGCTGGAATGAATAATGCCTGGATGGCGGTGAGATCGGGCTTGCGCTGGTTCTGTTCGAGCCGGCCGATCTGGGCTTCGCTGTATCCAACGCTGATGGAGAGTTCGAGCTGAGTCAGGCGTTCACGCCGGCGTAGAAATTTAAGCAGGTCGCCAAAGGTTTGGAAAGGTTCCAGGGATAAAAATTGGGTGAACATAATTACCTAAGTGACCCTCTGAAGCAGACACTATAAAATATTATTTCATTATACAACTTATTCGGGAGTTAATTTACCTAAAATGTCTATTTGGCGGGAAATGTCATATATTTTTTGGGGCGGGGTGCTACGATTCAAAAAGATCAGGCTCAACCAGATCTTACCCAAGATCAAGGAGGAAAGAATGTTAATCAACCGTTTGTTCAGTTTGATAGGACGCCAAGCCCATCCACTAAGGAATCTGGTAATGAAAACAATCCTATTTGTATCCATGCTGGCTCTGGCTTTGAGCGCCTGCGCTCAGGGGGCTACTCCAGTCCCAGCCACGAAGCAGCCCCCGACTACCCAGGCGCTAACCAGCGCCCCGACCGCGAGCAGCGGCCCACTGGCAGACGCCAACTTGACCAAACCGAATGACGCGACACAAGCCCGTTTGCGGGTGAACCAATGCGTTCCCGACGAGCCGGACATGGATGTCTATATGAACGGCAAGGCGCCAGTGACTGCAGACGTTCCCCTATCTGTGGCGGCCGGTGATGTGAGCCGATATGAATATCTCCCGCCGGGGACCGTTAGCGTGGCCGTTGCGCTCAGTGGGAAGGGCATCGACCAGGCCTTCCTCGCCCCGCTAGACGTAACGCTCGAAGCGGGCCATCGCTACACACTGGTCGTATTGGGGCAGCCCGATGAGCCCACCCACAAATCACTCTTGATCGATGAGACTGATGCGTATCAGAAAGCCGGGTCAAATTCGAACACTTCGAGCCATATCTCGGTCAACAATGTCAAAGGTGCCGCTACCCTCAGCTTCTTGCAGGATGGTATGGGAGAAAAGGACGTTCCCTACGGCGGGTTCGCGGCGTCGGTCTTACCTGAGAAATTCAAAACGTTCTACCTCGAATTCAATGGCAAGGCTGTTGAGGATAATGGCTCTGGTACCAATTGGGATGGAACCGATACGTTTGACTGCCAATTCGGCACCGTGTCGAGCTGGACTTCGCACACAAGCTCAGTTATGAGTGGTTTGAATGCGATCGACTTCTTGCAGGGATTAAGCGCCGAAAGCGCCAGGATTGGCGGCGTCCCGTCACTGAAAACCTTCCTGGGCGCAATCAAGACCGTTGGCCTCACCGACCTGCTCACCACTGGAGGACCGTATATGCTGTTCGCGCCGACCGATGAGGCGTTCGCGGCCCTGCCAAAAGACCAACTTAATTCGCTCTTGGCCGACCCCAAAGCCCTAGGCGATTTCCTGAGCGCCTATATTGTCGAGGGCTATTATCCCTATGGCGCCCTAGGACATGGAAGAATCGACCGCACCGTTACAAATCTGCTGGGCAAGCAGCTTGTGCTTTCCGGCGGCGATGGTCTCACGATAAACGGCGTTAAAATGGGAGTGGGAGACTCCATCCATTCAGCGAACGGGAACCGAGTGTTTATTATCATGAAGCTGATTGATCCAGCCGCCAAATAAGGGCGTACTTTGCGCCAACCCTGATGCTATCGTGGCTGCGTCCCTGGCGGGGCGCAGCCACTGCGCGCCGGGCATAAGACCGGTTGATCTGCTAATAAAAAGCCACGTACCGCGAAGCGTGATTTGAAACGGCGAGACAGGGCCAGTCCCCAAATGTACTGCATTCCCTAGATAGAAAGGATTTCATCTCGTGTTAGATCTAAACTCCTTCATGATCGGTACGACACAACCGAAGGTATTGGCAGCTTTTTATGAGAAAGTCTTCAGTAAGCCAGCCGATATGGTCGATGAAAAATCTGGCTCTTACGTCTGGCAGGCTGGGACTACGTATCTCGTCATTTTAGATCATTCTGAAATGGGCGGGCCGGCCAAGGATCCGGGGCGGGTTTTAATTAATTTTGAGACCGCTCAAGTCAAAGAGGAATTTACGAGAATCAAAGCGCAACGAGCCACCGTCATCAAGGAACCGTATGAGATGGAAGGCGGGTGGATTGCCACCCTGGCAGATCCAGATGGTAATTACTTCCAATTGGTGAGCCCAATGGGAGAGTGATCCATTCGAATAAATTTATAAAATCATGACCGATAATAAATTACCCAGAAACCACCATAGGCCGGACCTCAACGTCCAGCCTGTTGCCGAGAGCATCGGCAGTCACATCCAAATCATAATCGTTCTGCAGCCCCATCCAAAACTGCGGCGATGTGCCGAAGTAGCGCGCCAACCGCAGGGCGGTATCCGCAGTGATCCGCCGCTTGCCGAGCACAATCTCGTTGATGCGCCGGGGATGTACGCCGATCTCCAACGATAACCGGTTCTGACTCAAGCCCATTGGCTTGAGGAACTCTTCTAACAATACTTCGCCAGGATGTACGGGATTTAGCTTCTTGTTCATCTTACCAACTCCTAATGATAATCCACGATTTCTACGTTATAGACATCACCATCGATCCATTCAAAGCAAATCCGCCATTGATCGTTGATCCTGACACTGTACTGCCCTGCCCGGTTGCCACTGAGCTTCTCCAACCGATTTGCTGGTGGAATGCGAAGGTCCTCGAGGGTGACGGCATTATTGAGCATGCGTAGCTTGCGATAGCTGACCTGTTGGATGTCTTGGGGCAGCCTGGTCGATCGCGAGCGGGCGAAGATGCGGGCGGTTTCCTTGCTCTTGAAGGATTTGATCATATATTTCGACGAATTATATAACGTATCGCGCTAAGCGTCAAGCGCTACATCAATGTTAGTAGTAAACAGTTGTGGGGCCACTGAAAAGCCTGTATCAATCCAAAACGATGGAGGAATACAGGCTTTTATATATCCGTTTTACCCACCGTGGGTTCGAATCCCACCCTCTCCGCAGGTCGGAAGATCCTCGTAGCAGTGAAAGCTGCACATTACCGCCAGCCTCAATCGTTTGGTGATATGGTCCTAACCGACCGAGGGCTTACGACAGAGATCGCTCAGTTCCAGCTGGGCGATCTCACTTTTAAGGTGCATTACCCTCATTATATATACTCCTCTGCTCTCGTCAAGGTATTGTGGGACATCTGCAGCACGATTTCGACACCGGTACTCATATGTCCGGTATCTGCTTCTATGTCACAGTTGTCCTCTCGGAGTTTAAAAGCAATTTTTAAATTCGCGTATCGCTATCTTGACACAGATTCTTGCTGAGAGGTATTAAATCGGATCAGATTATTGGCTATTATCCTGGCATATCTTGAGCGGATCGGAGGCGATGCCGTTCGATAAAGTGATATTTTTTAACCGCTCGCAGGCCAGCAGGACCAGGTCATTATTATTCAGCATAAAGGCATAGACTGTTGGATCCCCAGAGATGGTATTCAGGATAGCCGGACGGTCGGGCAAGAAATCAATTGGCGAACCTGGGAGGGTCACCAGCTCATGCCCATCCTCAAAGGAATAGAGGGTAGTTTGGGAGGTAGAAAGACTGACTGCAATCGTGTGATTATCGGGACTCACGATGACAGAGTTAATTGGTGCAGTGGGGCTGATGGTAAGCACCAGCCTGTCGGTGGAAGCTTCGTGGATCTGGACGGTTTGATCATCGCCCCAGGAAAGCCAGAATCTGGCATCGGGTGTGAATACCACCCCACTTAAGCCTCCATTCTGTGGGTCAATTTCCTTGATTTTCTGGCCGGTGGCAAAATCCCACCAGCGAATGAGATTTCCAGCGTTGTTCGCTGCGTACGTTATGATCGCCTTTCCATCCGGGCTCATTATCCAAAACCATCCTGTATCGGGGATATGAAATTGAAACAGCCGCCTTCCGGCTGGAATATCCCAAACTTCGATCAAAGTGTCATTGGAGGATATCTCCGTCTGCATGTGCAGCCGGATGGCATCCGCGTTGACCCTGACATCTGCTCCAACATACCCTACTGGACCAAGCTGAAACGATCTCAAGAGCTCACCGTCTGCCGAATCATAAACACGACAGAGATTATGCAGGTCAACCGCCACAATGCGGCTCAGGTTTTTATCGACCAGTACCCATGCCTGGGGCTCACCCAGGCTGATCGTAAAACGACCGAGTGGCACGGCCCGGCTGCCGTCAACCTCCTGCCAGCTAAATTGGTATTTCCCTGCATCTAGGTCGACCTGGTTCATCACAAGCAGCCTCTTTCCATCCGCGCTGAAGTTAAGCGCGCCCCCACTGCCTCCGGCAGTGGCAGCCAGTCCCTCTGGGCTACCCAGGTTTGAAATATCCCAGGAATGAATTACTCCACCCACGTGGGCTGTATAAAAGGTCTGGCCGTCCGGTGAGATCACACCAGCCATCAATTGCTGCTCAGGTCGGATACTGAGCAGTAAGAAGCCTGTAGCTGCATCCCAAATTTGGATCTCGTTATCATACGGGGTAGGATCTGCATCGTATTTAAGGGTTGCAATCTCGGTGGAAATCAGGTGGTCGCCAGCCGGGGTAAAATAGAGGCTGTTCAGCCTGACCGTGTTTTTATTTAAAGGTATTTTTACCAAATCCGCACCTGCAATCCCAGAAACCAGGGGTGCGAGATCCAGAATATGAATAGCCCCAAAGGTGGCCTACGCCAGCTTGTTACCATCCAGGCTGAACCGCAGGGCCTGAACAGGTCCTTCATTTTTCTGCACCAGCTGGGTGATCAAGGTCGCTTTCAACCCGTCCTTCCCGTTTTCCAGGCTCCAGAGCTTCAGTGCGCCATCCTCGCCGCCAGTCGCCAGGCGCCGGCCATCCGGGGTGAAATCGAAGCAGGTCATGGCGAACGAAGCCTGACCCGGCACGTGCGCCTGGAAAGTCAACAGATCCTGCCCATTTTCGACGTCCCATAAGGTGATTTGACCATACCCATTAAAGGCGCCCAGCCAGCGCCCATCCGGGCTGAAGCCCAAACCGAGCAACTCCTCCCAATCTGGAGTGAACTTTCGAATCAATTCACCGGTTTGGGCATCCACCAGTCTGACCACCTGGCTGTAATCGGGGTTACAACCAACGGCGGCCAGCCGGCGGCCATCGGGCGAGAACATCAACTTATTTGATGTGGAACTTTTGCACCCCATACCCATATCCTCCAACGTCAACAATGGGGCAGGATCGATGACCCCGTCGTTCACTCGCCATACTCTTATAAACCCTCCATCCCCTTTGGTCGCCAGGCGGTCGCCAGCTGGGCTGATGGCGATATACACCACATCACTTTGATGAGCCTGGACGCTGGATCGCAGGTGCGAAGAAAATAGCGCCCGGTGTAATGTCGAATAGGTGTCTACCGCAGGCTGGATCTGGAGGGACTGCAAAGTCAATGAGATGCTCTGCCCCGAATCCACCCCCATGCTGGCCTCGGCAGCCGAGGCTAACTGGTGGGCGGTGGACTGGCGGGCATTATTGTTCGAAGTAACCGCAATGAGAACTGCTGCCACGGCCAACAAGGCTGCCAGGCAGGCTGCTCCAGCCAGGAAAAGTGCGCGCCGGCGCAAACGGCGGGCCGCGGTAGCTTGCTCGGCGCTCCGTTTTTTCTCGGTTTCAGCCAGCCTCTGCGCGGCCTCCAGCTCGCGCTGGCGCTGCGCCTCGCGCTCCAATGCCTCGTGCTCTTCCTGCTCGAAGGAGGCGGCGAGAAAGTCGCGCTCCAGCGCGTTCAGTCGTCCTTCATTAGCCGTGGCCCACTCGCTCGTTTGCGCCAGGCGCGCCCCGCGGTAAAGCTCGGCGGCATCCTTACCGCGCCCTTGCCATTCGAGGGCCGCATCCGTCAGGTGACGATGCAGCAGCAAGCCCTCTCGGTCCTGGGACAGCCAGTCGTGGAGCCGCTGCCATTCACGGATCAGCGCCTCGTGCGCCACCTCGGCGGTGTCCTCGTTGAGCGTGATCAACCTTGCCTCTGCCAGCATGTCCAGCACCGTACGCAGCTGGACAGCTTCTTCGGATTGATGTGCCAGCTCATTCAATGACGCCCGCCGGCGGGTATCTTCGGTGCCTTCGCCCAGCTCTGTCAGGCGCAAAAAGATGTCATGCGCAAGCTCCTGCTGGGCTTGATTGAGCTGGTCGGTGAAGACGCTCTCCGCAGTCTCGGCAATGGCGCCGCGCACGCCGCCCGAGGCGTGATAGCCATGGATCGTAAAAGTCCGCCCGCGGCGGCGCTCCCAGGTGGCGAGCAGGGCGTGTGAGAGCAAGGGCAGCGCGCCGGGCTCCGGCTGCTCCATCCCATCCGCGCCGATATCACTTAATAAAATGTCCACCAGACCGGGTTCGAATTCCCAGCCGCTGCGTTTGGCGGGCTCTTCGATCGCCCGGCGCAGCTCGTCTTTTGTCATCTGGCCGATATATTCCTGTTCGGCAGCCACAGCGGCGCGCAAAAGCGGGTACTGGGCGCAATGCGAATAAAAATCGGCGCGTAAGGCAATCACCACCGATGTATTCGCCGGTTTATCGCGGGCGATAAAAATCAATCTTTCGATAAATTCCTGGCGCTCATTTTCGTCCCGGCAGAGAGTGAACGTCTCTTCGAATTGATCCACCAAAACCAGGTGGTTCTGGCCGTTTTTTGCACCGGGCGGGTCGTAGTTGGCCGCCAGCATTTCCAACGGGTCGGCGCCAGGCGTGAAAGTGTGAATTTCCCAGCCGAGGCGCTGCAGGGCGACGGCTAGCCCGGCGCGCACGAGCGACGATTTGCCGCTGCCGGATGCGCCGACGACCGCCAGGAAGCGGGACGAGGCATCCAGGGCGAGATCGGTTACCCGCTCCACGAGGCGCGCCGTGAGGGCTTCGCGGCCATAGAACAGATCTGCATCCGCCAGATCAAAAAACAACAGCCCTTTATAGGGAGCAACCCCCGGGGCGGGAGCATCCTCCTGCCGCGCGGACCGAGCTAATTCCAGTAAACGTATGGAGAGATCAGGCTCATCATCAAGATGCAAAGCAGGAATGAACAGCGCCTTGACTGCGGTGAGATCGGGCTTGCGCTGGTTTTGTTCGAGGCGGCCGATCTGCGCCTCACTGTAGCCAACGCTGATGGAAAGCTCGAGCTGGGTCAAGCGCTCCCGCCGACGCAGAAATTTAAGCAGGTCGCCAAAGGTTTGGAACGATTCGGGAGATAAAGATTGAGCAGACATAATCCTCTAATTGACCCCGCTAAAACAGACAGTTAACCTAATGTCATCCGAACTAAGGAATTACCGATAAGTGGGGTGGGAAGCGGGCGCGATACCCCCGTTACACCCCACCTTTAGGAAGGTTGTATTTAAA
>JAYRNN010000347.1:0-25641 GCA_041912175.1 Anaerolineales bacterium
ACCCTGGAATAACCAGGCGATTTTCAAGGTCGATTTCTTGCTCGGTAAGCAGCTCCAATCCGTAACCCCGCGCAACAATGACTCCATCATCGATAGCGATGTCGATAGGGGTAAGGGATTCTTGAAGGAGCGCGTTACGCAGGATTTGGTCAATCATTTTTTCGAGCCGTCCATGGTCTATTTCATTTCGAAGCCTTGGTCGTGCAGGATTTCGCGCATATCATAGCGACCCTGCTCGGGCGGCGGCTTAGAAGTCGTGCGCGCCATCACGTCCGTCCAACCCTGGCGCAGGCCGTCCTTTAACTTATAGATGCCAGCCGCCCGGATGGTTTCATCATAGGCAGCCAGGCGCTCCGGGCGACCCGTGTTTGAATAGGATTCCCAGTGCAGCACCTCAGTCAAGGGGAGGCGCGGGCGTTGTTTTGCGGACCCGTCCGGCCCAAAACGAGCAGCCGGGTAACCCAGGCACATGCCCGCGATGCCAAAAACGCCATGCGGCAGCTTGAGCAGCCGGATGATTTCACGTGGATTATCGCGCAACCCGCCGATCATCACAATGCCCAGGCCAAGCGATTCGGCCGCTAAGGCGGCGTTCTGCATAAACAAGGCCACATCCACGGCCGCGCTCAAAAAAGTCTCGGTATGCTCCAGGTTCACGCGCATGCCACGCTCGATGCATATGTCATCCAAGCGGTTCAAATCCGCGCAAAATGCCAGGAAGACCGGGCTTTCTTCTACCCACTTCTGACCGCCGCACCACTGGCGCAGCTCATGTTTCATCTGCGGGTCCTTAACTGCGATGACGCTGTATACCTGGCGGAAGCAGGTCGACGAGGCCCATTGAGCAGATTCGAGCACGGTTTCCAGCAGATCATCCGGTACAGGGTCGGGTTGGAAAGATCGCACCGAATGATGGGCGCGCATAGATTGGATGATCGGTGTCTCCATAAGCCTACTCGCCTTTATTCCATACACCCGGATGTTCACGGTCGAACTCGCTCAACATTTGGATGCAATGCGGATCGTTGAGGACAACGACTTCGACGCCACGCGACCGCAAGGTTGCTTCTGCACCCATGATGTTGACATTTTCGCCGATCACAACGGTGGGAATTTTAAAGAAAAGAATTGCCCCTGAGCACATGTCACAGGGGGACAGGGTTGTGTATAAGATGGCGCGTTGATAACCCGCCGGAGAAAATTCACCGGCATGATCGATACAATCCATTTCTGCATGCCGGATGATGCTGCCAAGCTGTTTTTGGCGATTGTGGCCGCGGGCGACGATTTTTCCATCGACCACCAGTACAGAGCCAATGGGGACGCCACCCTCCTGCATCCCCAGCATAGCCTCTTCAACTGCCGCAGTCAGAAATTCGTCCATATCGACTTATTCCTGCGTTCTTTGATACGGCTGGCTAAAAACAGGCGGCAAGCCCACCAGCTCTTTGTAGCCAGGACGGCAATAAGCCAGACGTTTGCTGGTATGCAGCCCGTATCCAACCAGGCCTTCCAGCAACTTGAGGGCGCTGACTACGCCATCCACCACCGGGAGGTTGAGCTCTTTTTCGAGCGCCTTATCCAGGCCGGCCATCCCCGCGCAGCCCAAGCAGATCACTTCTGCCCCATCCACTTCGATGGCCTGGCGGGCTGTATTTAAGATCATTTGATAGGTTTCTTCTGGACTGGCCGACTCTAAGGCCAGCACCGGCATACCGGTCGAACGCACCGAGGCGCAGCGATCGGCCAGTCCATAGTGACGTACGGCATCCCACAACAAAGGCTCCCATTCACGGTTGGTGGTTACGACGCTGAATTTGTAACCCAGCATACAAGCCACGTACATCGACGCTTCGGCAATCCCTAACACCGGTTTGTCGGTGATTTCACGCAGGGCGTAAACGCTTGGATGGTCGCTATAGCAAGCAATCACAAAAGCATCGAAATCATCCAGGTGCGCCAGGGCCGTCTCGAGCGTACCAGGCGAGCTGAGCAGCTCATCATAGATGCTCTCAATCGAACGCGGGCCCGAGGCAGCCGTGACCGCCAGCGCCCGCGTGGTCGGCAGTGCGTAACGCCCGGCGATGGCCTGGATTTTTTCGGTGAAGCTCTCCGAAGTGTTGGGGTTGATGATCAGGATGCGCATAATCTCTCTTCAGTCTTACTTGATTAAAATCTCCGGTTTTGAAATCAGGCGTCCAGTCTCGTCGTACTTGAGCTCTGCGAAGCGCGACAGGGGCAAGCGATCCAGGTACCAGGATACGGCGCCGGTCATGATGTAATCGGCGACGTCCCGTCCAATCGTGGGGGCTTCGATGACGCCATTACCGCCCGCGCCGGCTGCCAGGACATAGCCATCAACGGAAGTTGGGCCGATTACCGGCACAAAATCTGGGGGTTCGGCGCGGTAGCCGACCCATTCATTGACGACGGCTGACTCGAGCAAGCGGGGATAGACTTCCATAAGCTGTTCGGTGAGGAAATCCCAGAAATACTCATCCGTGCCGCCGGTCATCGGCAGAAGGTCCGGGTCCCAGAAACCGGCGTGCTCTGGATCATTCAGGTCCATGCTCTGGTGTGACTTGCAGATGAAGACATTGTCCTTATCTTTGCGGGCGTAGAAGCGCGGGTATTTCAGCACCGGGAAAGGATAACCCAGTTTCTCAGATGGTTCGAGGATGAAGACCTCGGCCTTTGTGTGCCAGATTGGCATACTGATCCCCACCAGGCGAGCAACATTACGCACCCACGGGCCGCTGGCGTCTACGACGACATCGAAATCATAGTGGCCCTTGTTGGTATTTACCCCGGTCACTTTGTTACCCTCTTTACAGATTTCATCAACCTTTTCGCCGATATGAATCTGCACCCCACGCTCGCGCGCCAGGCGCGCCAGGGTATTAGCGGTCATCGTGGCATCAAAGAAACCATCGTCGGGGCACCATCCGGCGCCCAAAACGCCTTCCAGGTTTAAGTCGGGCACGATCTGGTGAATTTTTTCCGCATCGGTCCAATATTCGGCCTGATAACCTGAAGCAATAGTCAAGGCTACGGCCTGCTTGACGTACATTTCATATTCTTTATATGGGCAGACCGTCAGGGTTCCGGTTTTCTCAAAACCAGTGGAACCGGGGAATTGCTTCTCGATGCCGGTATAGAAGTTAAAGCCAAACAGTCGCACCGACCAAAACTCATGGGATACCGAGTCATCGATCAAGCAGAAGGTGGCGGCCGATTTCGCCGTGGTCCCCGAACCGATGCTGTTCTTCTCAAAAAGCGTTACGTCCGCGTCCGGATACTGGCTCAGGAAATAGGCCGTAGCCGTACCAATAATCCCTCCGCCGATGATACCAATTTTCTTTTTCATGTTTCTATACTCCTTGTTTTTGTGGTTGTACTCAACCGAGGTTGTACTCAACCGAGTTCGAGATACTGGCTAGATCCAGGCTGGCCGGATGCCGCGCGCCTTGATTCGTTCTACCAAAGCGGGGATAAACTCATATAAATCAGCTACCACGCCATAATCAGCCTGGGCAAAAATCGCTGCGCCCTCGTCCATATTGACCGCAGCGATGAGATGGGAATCGCGGATGCCAACAATATGCTGGATGGCGCCAGACACCCCCACCGTCAGGCATAATTCCGGCTTGATCTTGGCTCCAGACAATCCCAACCACTCCGGGAACCAATCCCGATCCGAGGCGATTGGGCGCGAGCAGGCAAGCTGACCGTCGAGCAGATCCGCCAATCCCTGGACCAACTGCAAATCTTCGCGTTGTTTCACGCCCTGCCCGACATCAATGACCAGTTTTGCTTCTTCCACACGCGCCCCGCTGGATTGCTTCGGCTTATACTCTTGAACCAGCATGCGCGGCGCAACCGCAGGCGCCTGCAATGTCGAGACACTGGCCGTTTTACCCGGATTGTCTTTGGCTTCGAATACGCCTGAGGCGGCGGTCAGGATGGCCATCCCTGGTTTAAAGCGATAGGTCGCCAGGCCGGTGCCGGTATAAAGCATGCATTGGGCGGTAAGCGCTTGCGTGGCGGCGTCCACATTAAAATCAACCACCCAGGCGGCATAACCTGCCCCCAGGCGCTCGGCGACACGCGGCGCGGTTTCCATGCCCAGCTTGGTTGCACCCATCAAAACGAGCGCGGGCTTGACTTGACCGACCGCAGCAGCCAGAACAGCAGTGGTCGTTTCAGGGTTGCGTAAATCGCCCTCGACTTGATAGACGACGTCTGCGCCTGCCTCACCCAGCCCGGCAGCTTCTTGAGCAGATGAGAGGGCGGCGACGGACCAACCCAGGACATCCGCCTGCTGGCGCGCTTTTCCGAGTAATTGCTGTAAAAGCGCCGGTTTTTCACTAAAAACTAAAATCGTATTTGGGGCCATGGTTACGCGCCTCCTTTGACCACATTTTCCTGAAGGAGTGCATCGATCAATGCATCGGCCAGTTCTGTTGGCGTCTTTCCTTTGAACAGGTTTTGTTTTCGATGAACCACAACGCCAATCTGTGAGGCAGAATCAAAACTGCTCAACCCTTGCAGGTCGGCCGTCGAGAGGCCCAAATCGGCCTCCACCTGCCACAGATTGACGGGTTTCTTTTTCGCCTTAATGGCGTCCATCAGGGTGGTGCGGCGTGGGGGAAAGGCCTCTTCTGCGATGCTCGCCAAAGCCGGCAAGGGAGCGCTAACAGTCTGCAGGCTCTCTTCCAGATCCCGGTCCGCGGTAAGTTTGCCATCGCTCAGGCTGATCTGGCGGACATAGGAAACCAGCGGCAAATCCAGGCGTTCGGCCAGTCGGGGCCCAACCTGGTAGGTATAACCATCGTCGCTGGCAAAGCCGCACAGGATTAGATCGAATGCGCCCAACTTACGAATCGCGGCTTCCAGAATTCGCACGGCTCCCGGGCTATCCATCCCGCCGGGATCCTCGACCAGAAAAACCTCATCCAAGCCCATTGCCAACACATCTTTAAAGCTATCTTTTGCGGTCGCCGGCCCAAGCGTCAGGGCTTGCAAGCTGGCGCCGGTAGCTTCTTTCAAGCGCACGCCGGCTTCCACGACATTCTTATCGATATTGCCGATCTTCTCAGGCGTCCCAGCCATACGCAGCTCTTTGGTGGATGGGTCGACCTTGATTTCGGCCGTATCCAGGGAATACTTGATTAATGCCAATATTTTCATGGATCCTCCTTGGTTGGGCGCCACCGGGGTTGTACCCAACCGATGATAATGGCTACCCGTAGCGAAACAGGATGCCAAAGCCTCCCTGCGGGTTGCGCCAGGTAATGCCCTTATTGCCGCCGTTGTCGCAGGAAATCTGGCAAGTGCCGCATTCCAGGCAGTTTTCATAACGTACGGCGACATGCTCATCCACCCATTGATAAACATACGCCGGGCATACCGTCAAACAGGGTTTTAAGTCGCAGGTCTTACAGCGTTCCTGTTCAACCTGAATATGACTTTGTTCTTCGTCGATCTCGTACTTATCCAGCCCAAGCCGGGCATCCAGGGTCAGTGTTTTCATGCTCATAGCGCCACCCCCCGTCCGATCTGATAGAGGTCTTTCATCAAAGTAAGCACGGAAAGTTTCCCGTTCATCTCTTTCCGCAAAGACGCCAGCGCTTTTTTGCCAGGCTGGGCAGTAGGGCTGAACATCTCCTCAACGACTTTGCTGACCAGATCCGGATACACTTCGAACAGCCTGGGATTCTCCAGGAGCGGGTAGGTATCCTTATAGGTCTGCCAATCCTGGTAAATTGGAGTCTGCTTGAGGTTCGTTTCGTAAGCGGCGAGGGTTTCGCGGTTGTAGGCTCCTTTTTCTCGGGCTGCTAAAACTGCTTTTGCCGCTGCAGCAGCAGAGACGATTGCGAAATCCATTCCCCGTAACGTGAGCACATTATTCAGCAACAAGCGCGCCGCGCTGCCGGCTACGATGTATCCATCGCCGTACAGTTTGGACATCAGGTGGAAACCGCCGCGATGGACCGTTTGCGCAGAATACTCGACCACCTCGCCGCCTTCGACCAGGCGAGACACTAAGGGGTGACGCTTAAACTCGTCCAGGATTTCGTGAGGCTGCTTTTTGCTTTTATAAAGAGAATCGATCTTAACCACCACTCCCAAGGACAGAGAGGCTTTGTTGGTATATAAGAAACCACCGCCTTCAATGCCAAAGGTATGGCCAACCAGGGTATAGGCCATGCCGGTTTGCGGCGAGCACAAGAAACGTTCTTCGATGGTCTTCTCCGGCAGAGCAATGATTTCCTTGACGCCCAGGGACACGTCATGCGGGTGGAACTCTTCTCGCAGGCCGGCCTGTTTGAGCAGCAGCGAGCGCGTCCCTTCGGCAACCACCACGACATCGGCGCCGATTTGATCTGGGCCAGCCTGGATGCCGATCACACGACCATTCTCGGTCAGCAAAGAGTCCACAGTGACGCCGGTAATTAAGGCCGCTCCGGCATCTTCGGCTTGTTTCGCCATCCAGGGATCGATGCGTGCTCTAAGCACACTAAAAGCGTTGTATGGCGGTTCAGATGCTTCCTGGCTGCGAAAATCCAAAGCCACCGAGGCGCTCTCGGAGAGCATCACCAACTGGTGGGCGTTGATCGCTCGTTCGACCGGGGCGCTGTTCCAAAATTCGGGGAATATCTCGCTGATCAGCTTAGAATACAATAAGCCGCCTGAAACATTCTTATTGCCCGGTTCCTGGCCGCGTTCGACAATCAATACGTTTAGACCTTCTCGGGCGAGCATTGCGCCTGCGGTCGAACCCGCAGGGCCTGCTCCAATTATGACGACATCAAATTTTTCCATAGGCGCACCACCAACAATTCTTGTGGTTGGGTACAACCGAGGTTGTACCCAACCGAGCTCCTAAAGCTACTTTTGCCAGTCCATCGTTACGGGATGATGCAGGCCATCACGCCCTTCTGAGCGTGCAGGCGGTTCTCTGCCTCATGGAAGCAGGCCGCGCCCCATTTACCATCCAGAACGGCATCCGACACTTCAGCGGCACGCTCGCACGGCAGGCAGTGCATATACTGGGCGGTCGGTTTGGCCATGTTCATGCGTCGCTCGTCCGCAATCCAACCTTTGTACTTGCCGAACAGCTTCACCATCTCGTCTGGCTCGGGCTTGGCGGTCACCGGAGGCAGCAGGTCCAGGCAGACATAGTTCTTGGCATACACGACATCTGCGTCCACGCAGGCGTCTTCCATCGTGTCAGAGACGGTGTAAGAACCGCCCCAGAACTCGGCGTTGGCCTTAATGGCTGCTTCGACTTCCGGATCGATGTGCATCTCGGGTGGGCGGGCGAAGACGATATCCGCGCCGTAGAAGCTGGCTGCGTACATGAAATCATGGTGCGGGGCAATCGGTTTCTTTGGGCTCGAACCCCAGGTCCAGGTCACGCCCAGCTTGCGGCCGCGCAGGTCCTTGCCGAACATCTCATGCAGGGTCATCACATCCGCCATACCCTGGCAGGGGTGATATTTGTTGTCTTCCATATTGATGACCGGGACTTCAGCCCACTTGGCAAATTCGTTGATGATTTTGAGGCTCTTGTCGTATTCCCAGTTGACCTTATCGCCTAAAATGCGGATGGCGATGCAGTCGCCCATGCTGGAAAGGACACGCGCTACATCGGAGATGCGCTCGGAGCCGTAGCCCTGGTCTTCGCCCTCAAGGGTTGGCAGACGAGTGGCGTCTGGCTGCAGGAAGTGCCCATGACCGCCCAACTGGAAGATGCCGGCCTCGAAACTGTTGCGGGTGCGCAGGGAGGGGTTAAAGAACATCATATGCAGCGTGCGCATCGGCAGGATGTCATCGTGGCGGCGGCGAATGACCATATCGGTCTTTAGCGACATTGCGACATCCAGCATTGTGTCGATTTCTTCTTTGGTGAAATCGCGCAGGGTAATAAAATCTCTTCCTTTCAAACCTTCTGTAATCATTGTTATCTCCTTTTCTTTCTTTGTCTTTGGTTGGGTACAACCTCGGTTATAGTCAACCAGGTTGTACTCAACCAGTTATGGATTCTTCGGCCGCCTGGGTCATTACCCGCAGGGCGTAGGCCGTTTCTCATAATTATCTATCCAATCGTCCAAAGGCTTTACCCGCCGCCGAATAGCTCGCGCCACTCGCGGCCAACCTGCTCCATCTGGGATTTTGCCCCAGTCCGGCGCATCCGGTATAGGTGGAACATACCCAACTGCCATTCGGTCATCCAACGCGCAGCAAAATCACCGCGGGCTGTTTCTTCAAAGATTTTTTCAATCGCCTCACGGTTGATAACCCGTGGGCCGCTCATGCGTACGGCGAACTCGCAGGTGCGGCTGCTGCGTTGAGAGATATATTCTTCGATGCCCATTTCATCCATGACATCCACCACCGAACGCAGAGAACGGATGGATTTCGCGTATGCGAAGTATGGGGGATAACCATGTTCCACCATCACCTCGAAGACCGCGCGCATTAAGGCAATCGTCCCGCCATACAACACCTGCTCCTCGAAGTTGTCGCCTTCCGTCTCCGAGTCAAATTCAACCTCCACCACCCCAACGCGCGTGCTGCCTACCGCTTTTGCAATCGCCAGGACAATCTGCATCGCCTCACCGGTCACATCTTTGTCCACAGCGACGGCCCCGTAGATACCGGAACCTTCCAAGAATTTTTCGCGCACCAGGTGGCCAGGCGAATTGGGTACGAACAAGACCACATTGACATCCGGCGGGGGTTGGATCGCCCCGTAGAGCACGTTGAAACCATGCGCGAAGCTCAGGGTGCTATTGGGTTTGAGGTTCTGATGGATGAACTCCCGGTACACCGATGGTTGGGCCGGATCGGCCAGCAGGACATGCACCACGTCAGCGCGGCGGGTGGCTTCTGCGAAATCATAGACTTCGAAACCATCTTTCTCAGCCTTATCCCAGTCGGTAAAGCGATCGCGCGGGCCAGCGCCAACGATCACTTTCAAACCGCTGTCGCGCATGCACAGCGCCTGCGGGCCGCCCTGGATTCCATACCCGAGTACGGCGATTGTTTTGCCTTTCAAAACATCCAGGCTGACATCTTTATCACGATAAACTTGATTAAGCATGACCTTTCTCCTTTAGCAAATTCAATTGTGCGCCTAAAATGCTAACTATAAAAATTGGGTGTAGTCGCGGTTTACGTCCTTGTAAAGCACGTAAGCGCTCTTCTCCCAGCCAGTAGAATAGTAGAACTGCGGGCAGAAAGGCGCCATATAAATGAAATCATCCTTCTGCACCTCGATCAAATCATGGTTCAACCAATAAAGCCCACGACCATAGTACATGTACAGGCCATGCTCCATGACGTGCGCTTCCACCATACTGAAGTACACACCGGGATCAAAGACCTGCAGGTTGATACCCATATCGAAGCCCATTTGTTCGTATGGGGTGAGGTGCTGCTCCATATAGGTGTCGGTTGGATCAGCGCGTACGTCGCTTTCGTGGGCAATGATCGGCGCGGGTACGGCGATCCCTTCGACCTTTTCGTATTTTCGGCGGATCCAGACCATGCGGCTAAGCGCATCGCTGTCGCTTTTCAGCCCGTAGGCGGCTTGCGGCGGGAGCCAGGCAAAGCTGCCCTGCGCCATTTTGTTCGTCTTTCCTTCCAACTCGAGCTTAACCTGCCCTTCTAATACGAAGAAAAACTGTTCAAAGTCTTCCTGGCGGGGTTTCACGGTCGCGCCGTTCGGCTCGACCAGCAGCTCGTGCTCGACAAATTTTGCGCCGTGCTGCGGCGTGGATAGGACCTGGGCCAGGATTCCTTCGAAGCCTGGCAGGTGGTGTTCCACACGGTTGGCGCGCGGAAAGATCATATAGCTCCCGGGTTGGTTAATACAGCGGCAGCGCGAGGTGATATCGGCGTCGCTTACGATCAATTTAGCTGTCTGTGCCTGTTGCATAATTTGTGAGCCTCCTTTATTCTTTATAAGTGAGCCAGCGTAGCGCCAGCAGGGTAAGAAAACGGGCCGCTTCGACGAGCTGCGCAGCCGATACATGCTCATCCGGTGCATGCGCCACTGCCGGGTCGCTGGGTCCAAAAATGATGATGGGAATGCCCCCACCGGCGAACCAACGTCCATCGCTCGTTTGCACGTAACCGGTCAAGGAGCGCGCTTCGCCTGTCACGTCCTGCAACGCCTGGTTTGCCAGTAGAGCAAAGGGATGATCTGGGGGAGTGTTCACATTCGCAGCCACTTCTCCTTGCGAAAAAAGCTCGTAATCGAGCGGCTCAACTTGCTCCGAAAACGCATCCAGGATTTCTTGAATTTCCTGCATGGCCTCTTCGCGCGTCTCGCCCGGCAGCAAACGACGGTCCATTTCGACTTTACAGCGATCGGGAACGATATTCCATTGCAGACCGCCTGAAATTTTGCCAATATTCAACGTGGCCGGCGGCAGGTAGGGAACGCTCCTGGCTTGTAAGCGGGGGAAAAGCCTATCTTGCAGCCAGGCCAGAGCGCGCGCCGCTTTGAGCACGGCGTTATCCCCGGCCCAGGGCATAGCTCCATGCGCGCTGCGACCAAAAACAGTCAAATCGATGCCGCAGGCGACTCTTTCGCCAATCGCTACCTGGTTGGCAGTTTGCTCGCCGATCACCAGGGCCTGCGGACGCAATTTCCCTTCGTCGCGCAGCCAGACGGTGCCTTCCAAGGCGCTTGATTCTTCATCAGCTACGGCAGCCAGCTCCAGACAGCCCGGCAACGATACTCCGGAGCGCGCCAGGGCGACCATGGCCATGATTTGAACGGCCACACTGCCCTTATCATCCCCTGCGCCGCGCCCATACACATGGCCATCTCGAAGCTCGCCCCCGAAGGGGTCGACCGACCAACGCTCCAGGTCTCCTGCCGGGACGGTATCGATATGTGCGTGGAACGTCAGGCGGGGAGAGGCGGAAGGATCGCCTAAATGCGCCAATAAATTGGGCTGGTGTTCCTGGCGAGCCAGAATTTCATAAGGCACGCCAGCCTGGGCCAGTTTCTGCGCCGCCGACCGCACCGCAGCGCGTGTGTCTCCCGGTGGATAATCGCTACGCTGGCGGATCAAATCTTGCAGCAGCGCCACAACTTCGCTTTCATCAATAGACGCAAGGACACGCGCCTCAAAATCACTCGGATTTTGGGCGGATACAATACTGTCGCCAGGTGGAAAGGAAGTCGCCATGATTGATTATCGGTTTCAGATCGTTTCTTCGCCTGCGCGGCGGGTTAATTCAAGCGAGATGACCGGCGCAGCAGCTTGCCATAACCCGGCTCGACCAGGATCTGGCTATCCTGATAGACCGTTTTCCCGCGCACCAGGGTGCGCGTCACCCGGCCTTTGAATTTAGAACCCACGTAAGCGCTGAATTTATTCTTGTAGAAGAGCTCCTCCGTGGTCAATACCCATTCTTTATCCAGATCGGCCACCACCAGGTCTGCATCTGCGCCGGGCTGGATTGAGCCTTTTTGCGGATAGACGCCGAATAAACGCGCCGGGTTATACGCTAACATGCGGGCTAGCGCCGGCAGCGGCAAGCCGCGTTTGTTCACGCCCTCGCTCAACATAACCGGCAGCACCAATTGGATGCCCGAGATACCTCCCCAGGCCTTCCAGATGTTATCCATGCCCTTGGCTTTTTCTTCCCAATTGCAGGGTGAGTGATCCGAGCCGATCGTATCGACCAGCCCGTCCAAGACGCATTGCCACAAGTCTTCGACGTCCTCCCTCGAGCGCAGGGGCGGGGCGCACTTGGCCGCCGGGCCGATGCGTTCATAGTCCGCATGGTCAAAGAAAAGGTAGTGCGGGCAGGTCTCAGCGGTCACGTGAGCGCCAGCCTGCTTCGCCTGTGCGATGGCGCGGATGCCATCTGGGATGGAGACATGCACAATGTGCAAGCTCCCGCCGGTAACCTTGGCCCAATAGCTGGCGCGCTGCACGGTTTCGAGCTCTGCGAAAGGCGGGCGGGATTCGTACCAGGCGGCGCGGTCCGTACGGCCAGCGGCTTTCAATTGTTTACTCAGGTAGGCGCATACCCACTCGTTCTCTGCATGTAGTCCAATGACGTTGCCCAGTTGATGCATTTTCGCCAGGCCGGCGTAGAGCAGGTCGTCATTCAGGCGTTCGAATTCGACGCCGCTGGCGCTGGCGAAGGCCTTATACCCGATCACACCCTCGGCATCCAGGTCATCAAGATCGGCCAGGTTGTTATCCACCAGCCCACCCCAATTGCCGTAATCGATCACCGCCTGGTCAGCCACTACCTGGCGTTTGAACTCCAAGGCAGCCTTGTTCGTGGTGGCAGGAATCGAGTTGAGCGGCATTTCCATCACGCTGGTAATCCCGCCTGCTGCGGCAGCCATGGTGCCTGTCCGGTATCCTTCCCAGTGCTCACGACCAGGCTCGTTAAAGTGGGCATGCCCATCAACCGCCCCCGGTAAGAGCACTTTTCCTTGTAGATCGATCACCTGGGCAGCTTCGACAGCTTGATCGCCACGCACGACCTGGGAGATCTTTTCACCACTGACCACTACACCACCATGGAACACTTCGTTCTCTGTAACAACCTGTGCATTCTTCAAATAAAGGTCTGCGCTCATCTAAATTCCTTTCTAACCCTGTGGGTTGAGGATGATCGTCATCCTTTCAATCCAATCGTCTCAGGCAGCCGGCCTGGGAGAAATCCTCCCAGCCGGCCACCTATGACAAGAGGAGAAATATGTTTATGGGACAATCCAGGTACCGGTTTCGCTGCGTAAGGCGCGACCGATATTTTCCGGATTGGTGATCAAGGCCTTCTTGCCGCCGCGCTCGATGAACCAGATGCAGGCCTGAACCTTGGGCGCCATGCTGCCTTTCGCAAAGTGCGTACCTTCTTCCAGGTATGCTTTGGCCTCTGCGACAGTCATTTGGTCCAGCCATTTTTGCTCCGGCTTGCCCCAGCTCACGGCGACTTTCTCGACGGCCGTGCTGATCACGAACAGCTCAGCGCCGACCAGGGTGGCCAAAAGCGATGAGGCGAAATCTTTATCGATGACCGCGGCAATGCCTTTAAGCTTGCCATCTGCATCGGCTACCACCGGGATGCCCCCGCCGCCCACGGTAATCACACACATACCCTGGTCGATCAGGGCCTTAATCGCCGGCTCTTCGACCACTCGCTTGGGTTTTGGCGAAGGCACAACCCGTCGCCAACCGCGCCCGGCATCTTCGACCACCGACCAATCCTCTTTTTCCTTCTTTTCCATTGCCTGGTCTTTTTCCATGAAACCACCGATTGGTTTGGAAGGGTTCTGGAAAGCCGGGTCGTTGCGATCCACTTCGACCTGGGTGACAACCGTAGCCACGTTCTTAGAAATGCCGCGCTTTAAGAATTCATTGTACAGGTTCTGCTGGAGCATATAACCGGTGGCGCCCTGGGTATCGGCCCCACATACATCCAAAGGCACCTCATGGATGCCCTCCACCCGGTGGGCTACCTCAGAGCGGCGTAGGACGAAGCCTACCTGTGGACCGTTGCCATGTCCTACAGCCACCGTCCAACCCGCCTCAATCATGTCGGCGATGTGCTTGGTGGTTTCTGTGACCGCAGCATATTGATCCTGGATCGATTCACGGCCTTTGTTGACTAACGAGTTGCCGCCAATCGCAATAACAGCTATTTTTTCTGACATTTCGAAAAATCCTCCTTGGCATAAAACGAATCATTATTTAAAACCAACCCCTCGCCGCTGGTCAAATAGACGCCGTAACTGGCTTCTGGCAGGCGGCTGAGCTCTTCGGGGGGGATGATCAACACAGACTTCCCACCAGCTTGCAAGAAATCTCGGCTGGCGATTAATTTGCGCCGGATCGGGACATCCATTGGGATGCTCTGGACTAAATCATCCAGGCTGGCCGAACCAATGGAACGCACGCGCTGGTTTGTATCCGGGCCTAAAACTCCCAGGAGATCTTCCAGCGGGGTTACGAAGATGATTGACTCGGCCTGGGTCTCACGAGCAAGCAGGACAGTGGTATAAGCTTTATCGACCACCGCCTCGACACCTATGCGCATGCCTTGAGCATCCAGACGCACAGGGACGCCCCCGCCTCCAGCGCAGATTGTGACTACGCCGCGCTCTACCAGGGCACGGATGGCTACCCCCTCGACGATCTGCCTGGGCATCAGCAGCGGCACGATGCGTTGATAGCCAAAACCAGGCGCCAGAGCCAGCTCCCATCCTCGCGTTGTGCGGTACGCATGCGCCAGTTCCGAGTCAAAGTACGGTCCAACGCCTTTTGAAGCCTGGCTTAAACCGGGTTCGGGTTCTTCCACGACTACCTGAGTGACTAAAGTCACCACGGGCCTATTAATGTCGTGCTGTTCAAACCAGTTCTGCAGCGCCTGCTGAAGCATATAACCGGTTGCACCCTGCGTATCTGCACCGCATACATCCAGCGGTAAAACGTAAATCATGTGGCTGGCAGCTTCACTGCGCAGCAACATCGAGCCGACCTGGAAAGCATTCCCATGGCAGATGACGATCTCGTCTCCTCGAAGAAGCAGATTGCCCATGGCTTCCACCATGCGGGCAATCGCCGCTTTTTGTTCCAGCATCCCCGCGTTGTAACCCAGAGATGCCAGCAGTTCACCGTCGATCGTCACAACCAGGCGCATAATGCTCCTTATACGCCCAAAATCGCGCTTACCAGGGCCATGCGGATGGCGACACTATAAGCAATGGCTTCGAAATAGAGCTGGCTGGGTGAATTGTCGATCCGCAGATCCATCTCGCCTGCCCTGCGCGGCAGGGTATGGGTGATGTAGATGGTACGATTTTCGTCCTTGGAGACTTTTTCCAGGGTCTCGTAACGTACGAAGTAATTATCCATCACCAATTTGAAGGCTTCAGCCTCGGCGCCTTTGGGAGCGCTACAGCCGGGCAGGTAGATCATATCGACGCCCGAAACCAGGTCATTGAAGGTATCCTGGTTCAGATCGAAGGCTTCTTCGACCTTGATGCCCCGGTTGGTGATTTTTTCGCGTACTTCCTCTGGGATGCGCTTGGCTTTCGGGCTGGCCAAAACGACCTCTGCGCCCAAGCGCGCCAAACCCTGCGCCATGGAGTGACCGGTGCGCGCCTCAATCAGATCGGCGCTGGCCACACAGACCTTTAAACCCTTGATGCGGCCAAAAGTACGGTACAGGGTGTAGAGATCGAGCAGCGCCTGTGTGGGATGCTCCCAGTGTCCCCAGCCGCCGTTCACGATCGGGGCATCGGAATATGGGGCAGCCTGGCGCGCATCTACATCATTGAAATGACGCATGACGATGATATTGGCGTATTTGGAGACCACCTTCAGCATATCGGAAAGGCTTTCTTCCTTGGCGGCTGACGAGGTGACCATTGGGTTGGCTTCGCTGATGACTGCCCCACCCAGGCGATGCATTGCCGTTTCAAAACTCATGCGCGTGCGCGTGCTTGGCTGGAAGAACAGCGTGGACATCACATTGCCCGTCGCCAGCGGAACCATCGAGCGATTGAACGGTTCGAGCACCAGAGCCAGGTCGAACAAACCGTAGATCTGGTCATCGGTCAGGTCGTTGACCGAAAGCAAGCTGCGTCCGACGAAATTGATTTCGTTGACGATGGAACGGATAGTCTTAATTTTTGCCTCTGCCATAATTGACCTCTTTTCGTAAATTTTTTAATAGTGAGTCCAGTACTACTTTAGCGTAAATTCTGTCAATATCACATAAAGATGATGTTATGAATGTATAAGGATCATTAATCATCTGGCGGCAATAACCACCGGCGAACCAGGCGCAACATCTTTATAAACCCAGATATGCCCTGCGCACGTGATCATTCTGCAGCATATCAACTCCCCGACCCGATAAAACGACCTCGCCATTTTCAACTACGAAGGCACGGTCCGATATCTGGCAGGAGTGTTGGACATTCTGCTCGACCAACAATGCCGTGATGCCTAATTCTTTGTTGATACGTACAACCATCTCAAAAATCGAGCTCACCAGCTTTGGCGACAGGCCCAAGGAAGGTTCATCGAACATGATCATCTTTGGAGAAGACATCAGCGCTCGCCCGACTGCTACCATCTGTTGCTCGCCGCCTGAGAGTGTGCCGGCTAACTGTTTCTCGCGTTCCTTCAAGCGAGGAAACATGCCATACACCATCTCTAGTTTCTCGTCGTACATTTTCTTGTCACGCACCTGGAAGGCGCCCATCTGCAAATTTTCCAGCACGCTCATCTCAGGGAAAAGCAGCCGGCCTTCTGGCACCTGTACCACACCCTCATTCACCACCTTATGACCCGGCATATCGCTGATCACTTTACCGTCGAAGGTGATAGATCCTTTGCGTGGCTTGAGCAAACCAGAAATCGTCTTCATCAGGGTAGTCTTACCGGCGCCATTGGCGCCGATCACCGCCACCAGCTCTTTATCCTGGACATCCAACGAGATGCCTTTCAGCACCTGGACATCGCCATAATAGACATCGATACCCTTAACTTGTAACATTGGCTTCTCCGAGATACGCTTCGATAACCTGTGGGTCTTGGACCACTTCCGTTGGCAGCCCTTCGGCGATTTTCTCGCCATGGTGTAGCACGACCACTCGCTCTGCAAGCGACATGACGACTTTCATCACATGTTCGACCAACAAGATGCCAATACCTCGCTCGCTGATCTTGCGCACCATTTCGATGACCTCATCGGTCTCGGTTGGGCGTAAACCAGCCATAGCCTCATCTAAAAGGATCAAATGGGGATCTGTAGCCAGGGCACGCGCAATCTCCAGGCGTTTTCGCCCCGCAATCGGCAGCCCACTGGCGAGCAGATCGGCCTGTTTGCCCATTCCCAGGAAATCGAGCACTTCTTTTGCCTTGGCCCGGGCGACAGGGTCATCATTCGTACGTGAATAAGCGCCAACCATAACATTATCTAAAATGCTGAGGCCCCGAAACGGCCTGACCACTTGAAAAGTTCGCGCCAAACCGAATTTGCAAATCTGATCGGGGCGCATGCCGGTAATATCTCGCCCATCGAACATAACCTTGCCCGAGGTCGGTTTATAAAAGCCGGCAATTACATTGAACGCAGTAGTTTTTCCGGCGCCATTCGGGCCAATCAAAGCCACAATGTGGCCTCTTTCCACATTCAGGCTAAAGTCATTTACGGCGACCAGGCCCCCGAAACGCTTGGTGATCCCTTGAGCTTCAAGCAGCGCCATTTTACATCCCTCCTTGACTGTCCTGCCTCATGCGGCGGGTCAGTTTCAGGTAAAGCGTGTGGAACACCCCGGCCAAACCGCGCGGCATAAATACGATTGCCAAAATTAAAAACGATCCATATACGATCAGGCTCGTTCCGCTGCGCCCTCCGGCCAGGAAGCCGCGGATCAACTCGGCCAGCGGCTTATTCACCAGCGCGCCTAATACCGGTCCGGCCAGGCTGCCCAGGCCCCCAATAATCGGCCCAGCCATAACGATTTCAACATTTAAACCCAGATCGAACACCTGTGGCGGCTCGACAAACGTAACATACATTACATAGAATCCGCCGCCAATCCCGGCCAGCGCAGCGCCGATGACAACGGCCAGCGTCTTGTACAGAGAAGTATTCACGCCCAGCGCCGCTGCGGCGCTCTCGTCCTCACGGATGGCCATGAAGTACTTGCCCATTTTTGAACGGTAAATGAGGTACTGGATGATCACCCCAATAACCGCCAGGGCCAAGGCGATATAGAGATAGGGCTCCTTGGCGCGAAAGATCATTTTCTGCCAGGTAGGATTACTCAGTCTCAAACCCATTCCAATCGCGCCGCCCACAAAATCCCACTTCAGGAATATTGTTTTCATCGTCACCATCAGGGCTATCGTGAAGAGTGCGAAATAATCTGCTTTCAGACCATACCGCAGCGTGATCAAGGCAACCCCATATCCCAGCACAGCGGCTGTCAACCCGGCGATCAGGATGCCAATCCAGGGGGTGACGCCAAAAGTGTTGTTCAATACGATCGCGGTATAAGCGCCGGTCGCCACAAAGATGATTTGTGCAATCAATAACTGCCCGGCAAATCCGGCGACGATATTCCACGAAATACCAATAAACATGTACATCGCGGTCAGGATCAGGATGCCCATGTAGTACGGAGAGCGCACAAATAATGGCGCCAGGGCGAGCAATGCAAGCAGCGCCAGGCTTAGCGCCAGTTGGGATAGATCCCAATCCAGGAAAAACGTCCGCAGCCTACTCATACGTTTTTGTACAACTGGTTTCGACTCGCTGAGCTGAGAAGTAGGAGTGGTACTCATGTGCGCTTCCTCCCGAAAAGGCCGGCAGGTTTGAGCAGCAAGATGAGGATGAAAACGAGCATACTGGCAATGATCTTCACATCACCACCGAATATAAACCCGGCAAATGCTTCGACAACCCCGATAATCAAGCCGCCCAGGAACGCGCCGATGAAATTCCCCATCGTTCCCAGGACCACGACCACAAACGCAATTACGCCAAAGCCCTGGCCAACCGTCGGGATCATTTTGTAATTCGGGGTGAGCAATACCCCGCCCACCGCGGTCACGGCTGCGCCGATCCCAAAGGTGAGCAGGTAGATGAACTTGACGTTGATCCCCATCAAAGTCGAAGCATCGCGTGATTGGGACACCGCGCGGATCGCTTTGCCGGTCTTGGTGAGCTGTAGGAAGAGGTAGAGCGCGACTGCAATCACCATGGCCGAGAAAAATGCGATCATGCGTGGGACGCTGAAACGTAATCCCGCAAACGTTATCACCGCCGTTTCATACGAGACGTGGATCGAGCGGGCTTCGGCCGTCAAGAAGAACTGCGCTAACCCAATGATCAACGTGGAAACGCCTAGCAACAAAATGATCTGGTTCAATGGATGAGCATCCAGCACCCGCTGTACCAGCGCGCTCTGGATCAGCGCGCCGAGCGCAAAAATCAACAGCGCTGCAATCGGCGCGGCCAGGTATGGATCAATTCCGGCCAGCGTAAATGCAAAATAGGCGACATACATTCCCAGCATCAGGAATTCGCCATGTGCAAAGTTAAGAATGAGCATGACACCGTAGATCATCGTCAGGCCGATGGCTACCAGCGCGTAAATTCCGCCGGTAAACAGGCCATTGATGATGGTCTGAAAAAAGATTTGTAGATCCACTCATGACCTCCTTTATTAATTTTCTTCCATTTTTCGCAGCCTCAAAATGCTTCTTTAGCGAGTCAGCAGGAATTGCCGGACGCCCTGGAGGGCGGTGGCGGCAACCAACACCAGACCTTGCATGGCGTACTGCCAGTGAATCGGCAAACCAAGTACGACCACCAGGTTCAAAAGCATAATCAGCAAGGCGACGCCGGCAGCCGTCCCAAACAGGTTGCCGCGCCCGCCTGTGAATGTGGTGCCGCCCACGATCGAAGCAGCAATCGAATTCATGTTATAGTCGGCGCCCAGGCGCAAATCGACATAGCCGATATAACCGCTCAGCACAAGCCCGCCAAGCAAGGCCAACATGGAACAAATGGCATGCACGGCAATAATGACCCAATCGACCTTGATGCCGGTGTAGCGCGCCGCCTTCGGGTTCCCGCCTACTGCATAAACCCAACGGCCAAACCGTGTAAACTTGAGCGCATAGATGAAAATCAGGTTGATGACCAACCAGACGATCACCGCGGCGGGAATAAACCACACCGGCTCGATGCTGATTGCACGCAACAAGGCCGGTACGGTGCCGCTCGCCTGGCCTTTCGTGTAGGCCAGACGCGCTCCCTGGATGAAAAACATCATCCCAAAGGTAGCCACAAATGGCGGCACCTGGCGCTTGGTGATCAAAAAACCATTCGCCAGCCCGATCAAGGCCGCCACCGCAAACGCCTCGATCAACGAAATCAAGATCGAGTTGCCGGCCTCCGTCTGGACGACGATCACGGCGCCCAATGCCAGCACCGCGCTGACCGAAAGATCGAGCGAATGGACCAATAAAACCAGCGTCTGGCCCACTGCCACGATCCCCAGCACCGCGATTTGAATGGCCACCGTCTTCAGATTGGTGGGATTAAAAAAAGCGGGAGCGACGAATGCCGCAACAAGCAGGACAATCACGATCAAAATCGGAGCTGCCCATTGGCCGGCAAGATCTACGCCGCGCACAAAACGTGGCGATGGGCGGAAATTGAACCACTGCCGGGACGGATTGGATTTGGTAACGGTTGTATTCATGCTGACCTCGACTTATAGGCTGCCACGGCGATCAGTACCACCAGACCTAGCACGAGTTGTTGGTAGTAAATGTTGACCTGCATGAGATTAAAGACGTTAGAAAGCAGACTGAGCAGTAAAACGCCGCCCAGCGTACCCAGGATCGAACCCCGCCCCCCATACAGGCTGATCCCGCCCACCGCGACTGCCACAACCGATTGGAATGTCAACCCATCCGCCGTGTTTGGATCGCCCACGCCGGTACGAGCCAGGAAAAACAGCCCGGCGGCTGCGGCGAAGAATGAAGCCAGCATATAGGCTGACATCAGGGAGCGGTTGACCCGGATACCAGATAGCCGGGCGATACGTTCCGAGCCGCCGACTGCGTACAAATTCCTTCCCAGTCGCGTGCGCGTGGTCAACATATACACCGCAAACCAGATGAGGGCCATAGCAATCACGCTAACCGGTACAATGCCAATTTTCGTGGTGTACATTGCCTGGTAGGCCTTCGGGATGCCTCGAATCGGCGTGGTTGAAATAGCCAGGCTAACCCCGCGCAAGATACTGGCCACTCCAAAGGTAATGATGAATGGGTTGGCGTGCGTCCGGGTGACCAAAAAACCATTTACGCCGCCTAGAACCACGCCAATCCCAAGACCGAGTGCTAACAATGGGAAAATTAAGCGCGGATCACTGTTACCTGCCGCAAACAAAGTCGCGACAACCAGGGCAACAATCCGCGTCACCATCTCCATCGACATATCCATGCCGCCGGTTAATACCACCAGGCTTTGCCCGATAGCAATTAATCCCAGGATGATCGATTGGCGTAAGATATTCAGCATGTTAGAAGGTGTGCGGAAGTTTTCAGCAAAGATTGCTGCGACCGCGGCGATCAAGAGGATAATCGCGTAGATCAGGATTATCGAAGCATTATTACGCACAAAAGTTGACCACTGGCGTGAGCGGGGTACAGTCTGTGCGATCGGTTTGATTGTTGATGTCATAGCGCTTTTTTCTCCTTTCGAGTGGTTTCGAGTCAGGATTGGCGACCAAAGCCACCCTCAAGATAGTAATGGACATCTACGGTCGCGGGCGGAATAAACTCATCGTTCAGCTCAGGCACGTACCATTTTTCAAATGAAGTATTGTCAATCATTTCCGCCCCTTCCAGCAAAGTACTGATGTTGGTAAACTTTTTCATCGGCTTACCTTGTAGGATATCCAGGGCAGTTTGCAGACCATAGCGAGACATGGCCGGCGGGTCTGGCATACCCACAAATTGCAGCTTACCTTCCTTTGCAAGGCGCAGCACCCCGTTCGGAACATTCACCATTCCAAACTTTGGCGCTGGCTGATTTACCGCTACGTAGGCCTGGGCGGCGCCGAGCGCCATTTCACCTCCGCCAGCCCATATGCCATCGATCTGAGGGTATGTTTCCCTCAAGGCGGTCATTTTTTGTTTGGCCGTTGCCACATCCCATTGAGCATATTCTTCAGCGATCACTTCAATTCCAGGATGCTTGCTGAACGCATCTAAGGCAGCTTTGCGCCACATCACGGTCGAATCAGCGCCTTCAATTCCGTTAAATAAGACTACCTTACCATTCCCACCCAGTAAATTCGCCAATCCGTCTGCAGAGGCGAAACCCGCCTGGTAAAAGTCGATATCGACATGGGCGGTAAAGTCTTCGCCATCAATACCGTTGGCGCACAGAACCACCGGAATGCCATCCATCAACGCCTGCTTGATCACGGCGCGCGCGGCAAGGCGATCGAGTGGGTCAATCACAACCGCATCCGGTTTCTGCTCGATGAATGCGGCCAGATCGGAAAGTTGCTTTTGGGCGTCGTTGGTCGCCGAAAGGAGCAATGGTTTGGCGAGCACGCCTTGTTTCAATAGCTCATTTCCAAAGGCCTGCACGGTCAAATTATAGGTCAGGCCCCAACCGTTGCTGACATCTTGCTGCAAGGCGGCGATGACGTACGGGCCTGCCTTCTTGTATTTGGAGGTATCAACATCCTTTTGAGCATTCGCCAGGTGCGTGGCAGTGGCAAAATGCATGATGGCTTCTTCAGAAAAATCTGGCCGGGCCAGTTCCCCGACCACACGCCCCTCATGAAAGACAAGGATGCGGTCGCACATGCCGATCAGCTCAGGCAGCTCGGAGGATGCCATGATTACACCCATCCCCTGGCGAGTTAACTCGCGGATGCGCTGGTAGATTTCAGCTTTTGCGCCGACATCAACGCCACGCGTGGGTTCATCAAAAATGACCAGCTTGGGATTCGTCAAAAGCCACTTACCCACGACAATTTTTTGCTGGTTGCCGCCGCTCAAGTTTTCAGCAGTCACCTCGGGTAAAGCCGGTCGAATCTGCAGATCGTCGATGATATGATGCACAGCTTTCTTCTCAAGCTGGCCACTCAGTATACCGCTGCGCTGGAACTTTTGTAAATTTGGCAGCGCCAGGTTAAAGCGCATCGTCTGGTTCAATACCAGGCCAAATGCCTTACGATCCTCCGGTACAAGCACCAGGCCAGCTTTGGCAGCCTCGCCAGGCGTGCGCGGCGTAGGCCGTCCCAGGTAACTCGCATTACCAGAATGCACTTTCGCCAGGCCGACCAACGCCCGGCAAACCGTTGTTCGCCCGCTGCCGCCCAGGCCAGCCAGTCCGACAACCTCGCTGGCGCGTACCCTCAGGTTAACATCAAAGACGGTGCCTTCGATACATAGATCCTGAACATCCAGCACCACTTCCCCAGGTTGGACGTCTGGCGGCGGGTACATATCGGTGAGTGAGCGGCCAACCATCAAGCGCACCAGATCTGCGTCATTCGTATCAGCAATATCTTTGGTCGCCATCGACTTGCCATCTTTCAAAACGGTAACCCGGTCGGCAATTTCAAATATCTCGTTCATTCGGTGGGAGATATAGATGATTCCGCGCCCTTCAGCGCGCAGTGCTTTGATCACTCCGAACAAGCGATCCAGGTCGCGGCTGGGCAGTACCGCCGAGGGTTCATCCATAATCAAGATCCTGGCATCTAAGGAAAGCGCTTTGGTGATCTCGACCAACTGCTGTTCGCCCACGGTCAGGTTCTTCACCAGCTCATTTGGATTGATATTTTCGCGGGCGCCTACTCTTGCCAGCAACTGGCTGGAAATCTTGACGCGCTCGTTCAGGTCAATCAACCCAAAACGCCCCATTGGTGGGGCGGCCAGGAATATATTTTCAGCAACCGACAATTCAGGCAGCAGGTTGAACTCCTGGTATACCACACCAATGCCCAGCTTGCGCGCTTGCTCAGGGCTCAGGCTGTCGTAGACCTGATTATCAACCTGGATCGTCCCGGCGTCGGCTGAGTAGGCGCCGGTGATTATTTTTATCAGCGTCGATTTACCTGCGCCATTCTCACCCACCAGGGCGTGAATTTCACCCTGGCGCAGGTCAAATGAGACGCCCGATAAAGCGTGGATACCGCCAAATGTTTTATAGATATTGTTAAGAATAAGCATTGGCGTTATCCACGCCGCATCAGTCGAACGATTTGAGGGGTCAGGAATTGCCATCGCGATTTACCTGCCTTGCTGGAGGCATCCCTCCGGCTGAAAGAGTAACTTTTATTTAGTTTTATATAGAAACCTGCCTGCCGGGCGCCTGGCTCGGCAGGCAGGAGGGACGAGCTTACAGATTTTTAGGACTTACTTTCGCCCAAAACCACCGTCAATGTAGGCCTGAACATCTACCGTTGCAGGTGGGATGAAATCGTCATTCAATTCAGGCACGAACCACTGCAAACCAGTAGTCTGGTCATAGGGATCAGCGCCATCCATCAAAGTGCGCAGGCTGATGAACTTGTTGACTGGCTTGCCTTGCAAAATATCGATGGCAGTCTGCAAGCAGTACTTGGACATCGACGGGGGATCAGGAGCGCCGACGAATTGATAGTTATTCTCTTGCGCCAGGCGCAGGAAACCGTTCGGAACGTTGACCATGGCGAACTTGGGCGCCTCTTTTCCGGCATCCTGGTACGCCAGGGCTGCGCCGAGCGCCATTTCGCCGCCGCCCGCCCAAACGCCATCGATCTGCGGGTTGGCAGCCATCAGAGCTTCCATTTTCTGCTTGGCGGTAGCAATATTCCACTGAGCATACTCTTCAGCAATGATCTTGATATCCGGGTACTTGCTCAGCGCGTCCATCGCAGCCGCGCGCCAGGTCTCAGTCGAATCTACACCGGCGATGCCGTTGAAGAAGATCACATTGCCCTTGCCGTTCAGCATTTTGGCCAGGCCCTCGCCAGAGCGATAGGCGACTTCATAGAAGTCGATGTCGACGCGGGTTGTGAAACCTTCGCCTTCGATCCCGTTGGCGCACAGCACCACCGGGATGCCAGCGTCAATTGCGCGCTGCAGCACCGCAGATGTAGCTGCGCGGCCGACCGGTTCGATCACGATCGCATCCGGCTGCTGTTCGATAAAGTTCTCAACATCGCTGATCTGCTGGTTGGCGTCATTGGTGACAGCCACAATCAGCGGCTTGGCCAGCGTGCCGGCTGCTAAGAGCTCTTCGCCATACGCATTAATCGTCACGTTGTAGGTGTTGCCCCAACCATTGCTGGTATCCTGGTTCGAAGCCGCGATCGTATACGGGCCGTCTTTCTTGAAGACAGAAGTATCAACTGCGGTCGCCGCATCTTTTAAGAGCGCCTGGGAATAATCCGAAGCCAGCGCGGGGTCATCTGCCGCTGCAGCGGGGGCAGCCGTCGGGGCTGCAGGAGCCGCCGCGCCGATGCCGTTAGCGCGCCCATCCCAACCGGGAACCGGCCAAACCGCCTCGCCAGCCGCGAAAGTGTCCGGCCATACAGCCACCTGTTGACCATTTTGCCATTGGGCGATCACCGAAGCAGCCTGTTTCAGCCGGCCTTTCTCATCGAACGAAGCTTCGGGCCACTGGAATTTCCACTTGCCATCCGTGAAGGTGGTCGTGCGTAGCGTCTCTGCCAGTTTCTTAGGATCGGTCGAGCAGGCTTTCTCCAGCGCGTCGGCCAGCAGGAAAGTCGAGGCGTAGGTCGTGTTGTATGTGCCGCCCAACTCCTGGCCGGTGAAATCCGAAAACCGCTTCTTGAGTTCATCGCTGACGTTCAGCTTGCTGATCGGTGCAAAGTCCCCGGTTGTTACGATGCCATCGGCCAACGCCGCGCCGCCGACTTCATTCAAGAAGAAGGTGGTGGCAAAACCAGAACCCAGGGAGATGATACCCATCTTGGGGTAGTAGCCCTGCTCTTTGAGCTGCTTGGTGAACTGCGGGGTGTCTGCGTTGCCAACAATGAACAGCACGTCAGGATCGGCTGCCTTGATGCGCAGGATCGTGTCGGTGAAG
>JAYRNN010000348.1:0-16031 GCA_041912175.1 Anaerolineales bacterium
AGCCCAGGCGATCCAACGCAGCCGGCCGCGCAACAGCGCCAGGAGCAGCACTACCGGCAGCAAAACCAGGGCGACCAGGACGGTCACCTTGGTGAAATAGCCGACTACCACCGCCGCAAGCACCCAAAGCAGGTTGAGCAGGGAAAAACGGTGTTGGATTAAACGGACAGCCCCCCATAAGAAAAACGAGAATATGGCTACTGCGCCTACGTCATTATTGACGGCTGTCATCAAGTCGACGAAGCCCGGCAGCAGCGCCAGGCTGAGCGGCGCCATCCAGCGCACGACATGCCCTTCGGGCGTCAGCTCGCGCGCAATCCCCCAGGCGCAAAAAACGGTGCATAAAAACAGCAGCAGCGAAGCCAGGCGCGCGGCGCGCAACTGGTCTGCCACATCTTCGACGCCCGCCAACTCGGCCGCCCGTACCGGCAGCGAGGCCAGCAGATAATACCCCGGCGGCTCGTCGAGCTGCCGGTACCCCGGCACCTGCACCTGGGCGTCTTCGGCCGGCAGCGGCGCGTTGGGGTCTCCATAGAAACGGTTTTGGATCATCGAAATCAGCACCGCCCGGCTCATCTTTGGGTCATAATCGCCCGGCTGCGGCAGGCGCTTCAAGTGGGCGGCCAACCACACGACCTCAAAATGGCCCGGCTCATCGTAATGCTGCCAGGGCGGCATCAAGAAAGTGTAAACCAGCCCGTTGACCAGAGCAACCAGGATCAGGATGCCCAGGATGGCTTTGTCGCCCAGTCGTTTGCAGGCGGGTTGGGAGATGGAGGGGATTGCAGACATGAGGCTAGGCAGGAGCTTCTATCTCGGAGGAGAGTTGGCTGAGCTTTTCGAAGCCCTGATCCAGGATACCATCGATCTCGCGCCCGGCCGCCTGGTAGTCTTCCAACGGGTGACCGATCGGGTCATCGATTTCGAAGTCTTTGCCAATCATCTCGCTTAACAGGAAAATGCGCTCCCGCGCTTTCGGAAATTCAATCCGCAGCGCCTCTTTATGGCCGCGCTCCATGGTCAAGATTAAGCGATGCGAATCGACCAGCGCCTTATTCACCGTGCGCGACGCATGGCCGTTCAGGTCGCAGCCGCGCTCGCTCAAAACCTGCAGCGAAAAACGTGTGGCCGGCGCGCCATCATAAGCCCAGGTGCCGGCGGAGGAGATGCGCCAGTTAGGGTTCTCGATCCCGACCCGCAAACGCAGCAGCCCTTCTGCCAGAGGAGAGCGGCATTGGTTGGCCGTGCAAATAAATAATACCGAATGCATGCGTTTATCCTTTTTAGATTAATTTTTGGGATTTGGGGATTTTTGCGGGGCAAAAATCCCCAAACCAACAATTTTCTACGCTTATTTCTGGGCGAGCGCCTGGCGTAAAACCCGCCAGACGAAGACCGGGTTGCCGATGAGATAACGATGCCACTTGCCAGCCGGGTCCTGCGCTAACCGCCACAGCCACTCCAGGCCCAGCTTGTTCATCCAACCCGGCACGCGCCGCTCATCTCCTGCCACGAAATCCAGCAAAGCGCCCACCCCCCACCACACGCCATTGGGCAGCGCCTGGTAGTGATCGAGGATCCACTGCTCTTGCAGGGGTGCGCCCAACCCCACCAGCACGATCCCTGGGGCCAGGGTCTGAATTTGCGCCGCAACCTGGTCGGCAGACATCCCTTCGAAGAAGCCATCCGCCGCGCCTACAATCTCCAACGCAGCATACCGCGCTCTCAGGTTGTCTGCGGCGCGCTGCGCGACGCCTGGCCGCCCGCCTAATAGATAGAGCTTGACCCCTTGGCGGGCCGCCTGGGCGCACAAGGGCTCGATCCAGTCCGCCCCGGTCAGCTTGTGCAGCCGGCAGCCGCCTAATAATCGGCTGCTCCAGGCCAGGCTGACGCCATCGGCGTACACCAGGTCGGCAGCATTGAGCAGAGCCCGGAAGTGCGCGTCCCGGCTGGCCAGGTTCAGGCAGTGTGCGTTGGCAAAGGTGAGCTTTCGCCGGCCGGGCGATTGGCTCCAATCGATCGCCTGAGCGATCAGGTCCGCCTGGTCCAGGCAGGCAATTTTCACCCCGAGAATCTCGACCGTGTTCATTCAGCCTGGATGGTGGTAGGATCCACCGCTCTTTGCCCGCGCGCCAGGATAAAGAAACAAATCACCCCCAGCAGCGTGGTGGGGATATACACAATCGCATGCAAGAGCAGGCCATAGCTCAGGGCCTGCGCCTGCCCCACGCCATAGGCCCCCAGGGCCAGCACACAAATCCATTCAAACACACCGATCCGCCCTGGGACCGTCGCCAGGCTGATGCCAATCATCAACCCCACCAGCACCAGCACCGAGGCCGAGAGCGGCAGGTGCAAATCCAGAGCCCACAGCGTCAGCACATTGGTCAGCACCGCCGTAGCCCAGATCAAGGTGGACCAGGCAGCGATCTTGGCCAGGTCCGAGCGTTGTTTCAGCACCTCCAGGCTATCCAGCAGGTTGTGCAGCCGGCTGGTCAGGAAAGTCTGCCAGCGCTCCGGTAAGCGCCGGAGGATCACCTCGGCTACGCGCATCACACGCTGGGGCTGGGCGGCGATCACGAACGTCAGGCCGCCTGCCAACAACGCCGCCGCCACGAACGTCCAGGCCGAATTCTTCACCCAGGCAGGCAGCGGGATCATCAGCAAGAGCAGCAAGAACAGCAGGGCGAACCAGATCATATCGACTACTTTTTCCAGGGCCACCGTGCCGAGCGCGTACGCCCGCCCGGGACCCGCCCCGCCGCCGATCACATACGCCCGGCTCAAATCGCCCAAGCGCACCGGGGCCAGCGTATTGAGCATTTGCCCGGAAAGGTTTGACATCAACAAATCCAGGAAAGGAACCCGGCTGCCCGGCGGGCCCAGCAAGACCTGCCAGCGCAGCACCTTAAAAAGATTATTCACCCCTACGCTCAGCAAGGCCGCCCCCACCCACCACAGGTTGGCCTGGCGCAGTACCGCCCACACCGCGCCGAAAGTGGTGGTACGGAAAGCCAGGTAGAGCAGCACAACGCTGATGGCTGCGCCGGCCGCCAGATGCAGGGGGCGAGATTTAAGGATTTTGCCCATGCAAAAAAGCCGCCACGCACAGGCCAAACACCAGCCAAACCAGCGGAGCGGGGCGCACCATGCCCCAGGTTACCGCGTCGGTGAGCCCGTGCACCACCAGGGCCGCCTGTGCGCCCAGCAGACCGGCCCCCAGTCCCTCCAGCCAGGGCTGGCTTGCGCGCCGGGCGCCGCGCGACGCACGCCAGGCCGCCGCCAGGCACCCAAATAAAATCGCCAGCCAGGCAATTAACCCGGGCAAGCCCAGGTCCACCCCCACCTGCAGGAACAAATTATGGGCGTGTTCGACGGTTCCAGGGGCATATGAGAAGAACGGGTACAACCGGTCGGCGGTCTCGGTGAAAGCGCCCATCCCAATCCCGGTAAAAGGGAAATCTTGCAGCATATATACGGCGCGTGACCAGACCTCCAGGCGCCCCTGCAGGCCGCCCAGGGTCGCGCTGCTGACCAGGGCGTTTGCCAGGCGCGCCGGCCCGGCCCAGGCCGCCAAACCGAGCCCGGCTACTCCGCCGCCCAATACCAGCGCCCAACCCCAGCGGAAACGCAGCCAGACCAGGATCGCCAGAGCGACCAGCAGGGCAAGCCAGGCGCCGCGCGACTGCGTCAGCGCCAGCATCCCGCCGCCCAAGAGCACAAAGCCCGCCGCCAGGAGGCGCTCCCAAGCCTTCATCTCCCGCCAGGCATACAGCAACAGCCCGGCCCCCACCGGCAGCAGCAATACCAGGCTTCCCGCCATCACGTTCGGGTTGGCCGGGTCGGTCGCCAGCAAGCGAAAGGGGGCATATAGGCCAGGCGGGATGAAAGCCAGCTTGAGCGTGTTCCATTGCACCATGAAAGGCGCCGCCAGCGCCAGCAGTAGCCCGACCGCTAACAACCCGTCGGCTGCCAGCCTTAAATTTTCACCGCCCATCCGGCGCCAATTCACCAGCGCATAAAAAAGCGCTGCACCGGTCAGCAAGCGCAGGACCTGGGGCAGCGTTTTTTCGGGAACCGCACTGGCCCACAGCGTCACCGGGATGAGCAACAGCAGCCAGGCCAGCGGCCAATCCAGCGGCGTGCGCACGCTCCAACGGCCGGTCGCCGCCCGGCGCAGCGGCCAGAACAGGCCGGCGAGCAGCACGGCGCCAGCCAGCCAGGCGATCTGCTGCGACCCGGCGAACGCCGCCGCGCCAGCGGCCAGGCCCACCAGCGGAAATTCGAGGCGCAGGACCTTATCAATAAATGTATTATTCTTTTTTCTTATGAGCGTGGTAGTATTCACGCGAGCTGTAATAATACCCTTTGTAATGCGAGCCGTAATAGCGCGTGCTCTTCAGGTCCACCTCGTTCAAAACCACCCCCAGCAGGTTCGCCCCCAGGCGGCGGAGCTGATCGACGGTCTGGCGGGCCGCGCCGAGGTGGGTCACGCCTGGCTTGAACACCAGCAGCACCCCATCCACGCGCGGCGCCAGCACCGACGAATCGGTCACGGCGATCACCGGCGGCGAGTCGATGATCAACAGGTCGACGCGCTCGCTGACCTGGCGCACGATCTCTGCCATCTTCTCAGAGCCGAGCAGCTCGGCCGGGTTGGGCGGCAAGCCGCCCGAAGTCAAGGCATACAGATCCTCGACCGGGGTGGATTGCAGCGAGCCGTCCAAAGTAAGGTTGTTTTGCACAAATAGCTCGCTCATACCGGCTTTATTGGACAACCCGAGCAGCTTATGCAGCCTCGGCCGGCGCAAATCTGCATCCACCACCGCCACACGCTTCCCACTCTGTGCCATCACGATGCCCAGGTTGATCGCCACGGTCGATTTCCCTTCGGCCGGGGTTGGACTGGTGACCAGCAGCGTGCGCAGCGGCTGGTCCACGCTGGCAAATTGGATATTGGTGCGCAGCGAGCGGAAGGCCTCGGCCGTCTGCGAGCGCGGCGAGGACATCGTCACCGGCTGGCCTTCGGTGATGGCGTGGCGGGTGATTAAACCCAGCACCGGCAGCCCAAGCTGGTTGGCGACCTGGTCGGGACCTTTCAGGGTATCGTCCATCGCCTCGATCAAGAATACCACCCCTGCGGCCGCCATCAGGCCCACCACCATGGCCAAGAGCGTGTTGGTGAACGTGCGCGGGCGCACCGGCTTCTCGGGAGTCACTGCCGGCTCGGCCTGGATCACGTTGGAAGTGGACTGCGCCTCGGCCAGGCGCACCTGCTCGTAGCTCTGCAGCAGGTAGGCGTAGGTTTGGCGGTACTGCGCCAGGTTGGCTTCCAGGCGATCGCGCTCCGCTTGACTCTCCGCGCCGCTGCCCAGGGCGGCAATTTGATCCACGGCCGATTGGATCTGCTGGTTCATCTCGTCAAGCTGGACCGACAAGCTGTCTTTGGAGGCCGTGTAACGGGAAGTCTGCAGGGCCTGGTTACGGTTCGCGAACTCAACCACCAGCGCGTTGGCGATATCGGCGGCGCGCTGCGGGTCGGTGTCTTCCACGCGCACCTCGATCAGGGTCGTATCGCGCACCGGCTGGACCTGGATGGCATCCTTAAGATCTTCCACGCTGAGCGGCAAGCCCAGGCTGGCGATGACGCCTTCCAACACGGGCTGCTTGGTCATCAATTGTGAATACGTCTGGGCCAGGCGCTCGCTGGTCATGATCGCCGTATAATCGGTGGTGCGGGTTGCCGGCGCCTCGTTGATCAGCACGGTGGTAACAGCCTGGTAAACCGGCGTGGTGCGCTTGCTGATCAGGTAAGCTGCGCCTCCCAGAAGAAGAACCGCCAGGATCAGCAGCCAGGCCCAGCGCATCAGCACGCCAAGATAATGTTGCAAATCATCTGCAAATGAAGGTGTTTCCAAATGATACCTCGTTTTCTTTGTTAATAGCGTCAGTTAGGGTGCAAGGGGTTTTTGGGATGATTTTGGCGGCTTTGCCGCCAAAATCATCCCAAAAAGAAGGCCCATTTCCACTAACCTGGATTCACGTTAAATATTCAAGCCATAAGCGGCTGTTTTGCAGCTTATGACTTCAACCCTACTGCCGCTCCCGCAACTCAGCCAGGCGCTCCTGAATGGCCTGCAGGTCGCCCTGCTGCGCCAGGGCCTCCAGCTCGGCCAGAACCTGTTCCAGCTCCATTTTACCCTCGGCTGAGCGCTCGCTGGATGCGCCGCCGTCAACCGCCTGGTTGAACATGCCCAGGATATCGGGCAGCAGCACCAGGCGCGCCGGGGTCTGCGCGCAGATCTCCAGCAAGCGCCGGCGTTCATCAGCGGTGATATTATGGATGGCGAAGACCAGGACGCCGATATCATGCCGCTCGACCAACTGCGGGATTTGATCGCCGCCTCCCAAGACAGACACTCCACTGATGCGCCGCCCCTGTTTGTAAAGGTCATCATCCACGAAGCCAACCACGTTGAAAAGCGCCGCGCTGCTCCCGTTGCTGAGCAGCCAGGCGGCAAAACGCCCGGCCTCGCCGCTGCCGATGATCAACACTTTTTCTTGCACGGCGCGCGTCCCACGCTGGCGCGCCAGCCAACCCCGGCTGGATTCCGCGAAGAGCTGGCCTCGAAAGCGGACCAGCGCAAAGCCCACAAAGCTCAGCCCGGCGGCGGTCAAGAGCATGGCCGGCGGGAACAAGACGCCTCCCCCGGGGCGCAAACCGCCCAGGAAGCGGTTGGCCAGCAGAGTCAAGACGGTCGCCAGCCCGACAGCGGCCAGTAAATTCAGAAGATCGCGCCCCGTAGCCTTCGACCAACTCACCCGGTGCGTACCGAGCAGCGCCCCGCACAGGCTGAACAACAAGGCAAATAACAGCGCCAGGCCGATTGACTTCAGCCAGCCCACGTCGAACGGGCCGGTCGAGCGCCAGGCCAACCCGGCGACCACCAGGGAGGCCAGCGTGATCAGGGCGTCCACCGCGTACCAGCTTAACATGCGCCCTAACAGGCGGGAGAAAAATCCCGCGAACAGCGCGTCTTCGGGCGGTTTTTGGGTCCCCAACCTGGGCAGCAGCGCCAGCGCCGTCCAGAACAAGATGTCCAGGTCCAGCCAGAACGAGTGGTTGCGCACGTAGAGCTGGTCCAGGCGCAGCTTGCTGGGCGCCAGCGCCTCCAGGTAGGTCTCCATCAGCGGCCGGTCGTTTAGCTGGCGCTCCTCATCGCGGTACAGCACCGAAGCCGGCGAAGTGATGCCCGGGCGCAGCGAAAGCACCTCCCGGCGCGCCTCCTCCGGCCAGGCGGCGGCCAACTGCGGATCCTCGGGGCGCGGCCCCACCAGGCTCATCTCACCCTTGAGCACGTTCCAGAATTGCGGCGCCTCGTTGAGCTTAGTCTGGCGCAGCCAGCGCCCGAGCAGGGTGACACGCGGGTCATCCTGGGCGGTGAGGCGCGGGCCCTGGTAACTCTCTTCCACCTCGTACATGGTGCGGAATTTGAGGATCGAAAAGATGCGCCCATCTTTGCCCAGGCGCGGCCCACGGTAAAAGACCGGGCCGGGTGAATCACGCCGGATCGCCAGGCTGACCAGGCCAAAAATTGGCGCTAATAAGAGCAAACAAATGACAGACGCCAGGATATCCAGGCTGCGCTTGACGAAACGATCTATTTCATTTCCTCGATATCGAGCTTCAAGCGATCTAGCGCATCTTTCATCTGCTCGAAACCGCGCTGCGTCTCCAACAGCCTGGCGCGCTCGGCGCGCACGAAACGCGAATAAGGCGCAATCGCCTCATCGATACGCTGCAAGCTGCGCATGATCTCGCCTTCGAACTGGCTTCTGAGCGTCTGCACCAGTTGCTGGCGCAGCGCGGCCACCTTGTCGCGCAGCTCGGCCTTGGCTTTGCGGCGCTGGGCCGGGATGACGAATAACCCCAATACCGCCACCAGGCTGGCCAGCAGGATGCCGGTCACATCGGCGGCCACGGTCGTGGCCAGGACGGTGATCAAAGCGCCCAACCCCAGCGCGCCGACCTCGACCGCCGCCGATGTCGCTACCGCCGCCTGGGCGCCATCGGCAATCGTCTGAGCCTCCAGGTCCTTATCGTAGGTCTCCACCACCCGCTGCGCCTCGCGCCCGACCGCTTCCATCAGGCGCTGGCGGTCATATTCGAAGGTGGCATTGGCGCCGCCTACGATGCGCGACTGGTGGGCGCGCTTGCGCTCGGCCAGGTGATCGTTGACCGCCTTCCACTGGCGCAAATCGCTCTCCACCAGCCAATCGATCAGCTCGTTCACCTTTTGCTCGATCTGGGCCGGGACATCCGCCACGACCTGGCGGGTGAACTCCTGTTGGACGCGCGCCTTGCTGAGCAAATCAAACACGCGGGCCAGGCGAAAAGTCTCATCAAAATAGCTCTGACCACGCTGTTCCATCTCGTACAAAATATTCTCGATATCCGACATGCGGAACTCAAAATCGCGTTGCATGTCCTCTTTGTACAGGCCCAACTGCGCATCCACATCCGCCAGCATATCCACATCTTCCTTCAGCAAGCCCAGCCTGTCCGTCGCCAGGTCCAAATAGACGCCTACCTGGCGTAGACCCACGCCTAACGGGTTGAGCAGCTTGAGACGGATGCGGCTGATTTCGTCCAGGGTATCATGGATGTAAGTCTCTAACGGCTCGAAGCGGCTTTGCGCCCACAGCCCGGCCTCGCCCGCCTTGCCGCGCTGCGCCAGGCGGGCGCTGAGCGGGAAGATCTCCGGCGCCAATCCCAGCAGCGCCTGCGCGTTCTGGCCGACGAAACCCAGCACCTGTTCGAGCTCGTCCGGGTTTTCAAACAGGTCGATTTTATTGACGATGATCACCACCTTCTTGCCCCAATCGCGGATGCGCTCCAGGAAAGCGCGCTCGCTCTCCGTAAACGGCCGGTCGGAGGAAGTGACAAATAAAACCAGGTCGGCGCGCGGCACGAACTCCGAGGTGAGCGTCTCGTGGGCGCGGATCACCGCATTGGTGCCCGGCGTATCCACGATGCTGATCTCGCGCAGCAGCTCCACCGGCAGGCTGATCACGTGGTGTTTCTCATCCTGCGCCTGGCGCGCCTGGTCGGGCCCATAGCGCAAGGTGTTGATCTGGGTGGTGGTCGGGGTGACGCCCTCCTTGAGCAGGCGCTGCCCCAGCAGGGCATTGATCAGGGCGCTCTTCCCGGCGTTGAATTCACCCACCACCACCAGCATAAACAACTCGTCGAGCTGCTCCAGCGATTTGGCCAGCGTCTCAGCGTCGCCAGGCTGGGCGCCGAATTGGACCAGCGCCAGGCGCAGATCGTTCAGCAAGCGGCGTTCTTCTTTGAGGATGTTCTCTTGGGTTTCGTTAAGGATGTGCATGGTTGATTTTTGATTGATTAGATTTTGAAAACAAATCGAAACAAATCGGGCAAGGGTTAAACGTTGAGCGACGATCGTTGAACATTTAAGGGTACCGGCCACTCCTGTTCATCCAATGGACGCAGCCCTTGCAGGTAGAAACGTAGCATACCTTCGGCTTTTGCCAGGATCGGGTTACCCGGGCGCCAGCGATGGGCTTGCCCAAGGGCGGCATAAGTGACAGAATTAGCGAATGGCCGTAGAAGGGGGTGGAAAACAACCCGCTGGCGTACCGGTTTGGCGATATAACCCATGCGGAATTTAAAGGCGTCTACACTTTGGGGAGCATCAAGCGAGTGCAGTCCGTAAAAAATAGCTCTTTCGCCCAACCGTTGGGTTATTTCCTTCGTAAACGAATAGAGTAAACCGTTATTGACGCAATTCAACAAATCTTCCGTCTTGCTCTGTTGGTATAAAATACGGCAGCAACCTTGATCGATATAGGCGATTAAAGAGGCGCATAAACGATCATTTTGGTAGGCAGCCCAGCCTTCAAAACCCGGTAAACTTCCGGCGCTTTCGCACAACTTTTGCCATCTGGACAATGTTTCTGCTTTGGTACGTCCTTGCCGCATCAAAGTATCGGCTCGCATCGACCAACCTTCAGCCGCAAGACGTTGCAAAGAAACTGTGCCAAAAGTAAAATGAGCCAAGCTTTTTCGAACATCATAACGGGCTTTCTTTCCCAGTTGTTCAAGTTCCACTTTTTCAGGATCATTGACCACATGATAACTGACCATCCCTTGCGGGTTCTCATATGGCGCCGAATAGCGTAAAACGATGGCGCGATGCTGATAAAGAAAATCGGTCAGCTCAGCTTCTGGCGGCGAAATGATCCACTCATATGGAAAAGCTTGGTAAACGCGCGGCGCATTCTCAACCCAGTAGGTACTGGGGGTGCGATAGACACACTGTCCCTGGAGGCGGAACCATTCAGCAAAGATTTCGGGGGTCATAGGGTTGGTGAAACCTGCCGTTCATAACAAAAATAGCCCTGGTCGTTCTCCACAAAGTGATTTACCCTACGAAACCCAGCCTTTTGATAAAAACGATTGGCAGCCAAGTTATCCTCACCGGCAAATAAATAGATTTGGCCATAACCACGCCTGGCTGCGTCTTCCAGGAGCGCGTTTACCAGCTCCATTGATACCTGGGTGCCGCGCGCGGCCGGCGAAACGACGATCGGGCGTAGCTCATAGCCCACCATCTTTGGGCCCTGGGTTGGATTCCTTTGCACCAGGCGGGAAATCAAGCCCAGCAGTGTGCGTGGGTGAGTCAGCAGCAGCGCACTGCCCCAGGCGGCGAGATGGAAAAAATAGTATTTGATCAGATACTTTCTGATCCGGTCAGGATCAAAAACCCCGCATACGTAGCCCAAAATTTCTTGGGGACCTTTCACAACATATCCGCAGCCCCCCCCACTCGGGGCGATCGCCAGATAATATACCCGCAGCAATTCCAGCCCGGGCTTACCCTGGAAGGGGGTGCGCAAATATTGAATGTGCAGATTGGCGACTTGGCGGGCGTCGGCGGGTCGAAGTGGAAGAATCTCAATCAAGGGCCATGCCTCGAAGCAGCGCATCGAAAGCCTGGATGCAATGTTCGCCGGAGAATTCGGCTTCCAAACGCGCCCGCCCGCGCCGACCCATTTCGTCTAATGCCCGGCGGTCTTTTTCCAAAGACAGAATAACCTCCGCCAGGCGTTGCGGCTGGCCCGGCGGGGCGACCTGGCCGCAGCGAGTCTCCAACGTGATGCGCGCCAGGTCGGATTGCACTGGCGCGACCGCTAAAATTGGGCGCCCGCTGGCCATGCTGCTGAACATCTTATTTGGCATCGAAAAATCGGCTGAAGCCGGGTTGAGCGTCACCAGGCATAGATCGGCGGCGGCTAACATCTCTGGCAAACTGGCGCGCGGCTGGTAAGGAAGAAACCGGATGTTTTCTATACCGTAATCCTGGGCCATTTTTTGTAAAGCTGGTTTGCAAACCCCTTCGCCGACCATCAAAAAATGGATCGAAGGATATCTACGCAGCTGATTGGCGGCCTGGATTACCTCCTCTAAAGAAGCCGTATAACCCATATTCCCGGCGTACAAAACGACAAATTTGCCGTTCAGGCCCTGTTCCTGCCGAAAGGAGTTTTCCTTCGGCAGCGGGATGATTTCTTGCGCATCCGCCCAAACGGGGATCAGCGATAATTTGGACTCAGGCACTCCCTTTGCAGATAGATTTTCCACAAAACTCTGAGAAGGGACGGAAATATTATGGGCGCGCCGGTATAAAAAACGCTCCAGGCCAGAAAAGAGCCGGATCGCCCAACCCGATCGCAGCACGCCGGCCGCCACAGCCGCATCCGGGAAAATATCTTCCACGCGCAGCGCCCAGGGGACGCGCCAGACCCGGCTCAGCGCCCAGGCCGATAGGCCAAGCGGCAGCGGCGGCGAATAACTAAGCATTACGTCAGGCCGCCCGGCGCGCAAGCTCGCCATAAACGTGCTCAGGCTAAACGAAGCATAATTGAAAAACCGCGGCCAAAAAGATTTGCGCGGGGTAATAAAGCTCCAGGCGCGGATCACGCGCACATCCGCAAGCATTTCAGACTGGTATAAAGCGTTTCGATAACCGGGAAATACACGTCCTTGTGGGTAACTTGGCGCAGCGGTCACAAACGTAACCTGGTGGCCACGCTGCGCCAGGCCGGTCGCCAATCCGGTCGCCAACGCCGCCCCGCTGACTTCTTCCGGGGCATAATGTTGGGCCAGCAGCAGTATATTCATCCATCGTCTCTTCGATGATCGATCGCGCCAATAATTTGCGCCGGGTTGCCGGCAGCGATCACACCCGGTGGGATGTTGCGAACTACTACGCTGCCCGCTCCAATCACGCTCCCCTGGCCGACGGTCACGCCTTTAAGCACCAGGCAATTCATGCCGATAAAAACGCCATCTTCGATGACGACAGGAGCCGTGGCTCCTTTATTCGGTTCGATCTCCCGGTATGCGGCGCGCATGGGGTGAAAATCCGTATCGATAATCGTTGTATTCGCACCCACCGTGACGCGATCGCCGATAATGATCTTTTCCGCAGCACAAATCGTACCACCGGTCATACCGAAATCTCGCCCTACCTGCAAGGTCGCTTCAGCAGTCCAGGTGCAAAGGATGACCTTATGGTTTGGGCCAAGCGGATTCGATCGCAGCGTCGAGCGCAAGTTCAGACCGGCGCCAATGCCGATCCGGCTTTGCCGGTGCTTAAGAATTAATGGGGCGCCATAGATCTTCCAGCCATCCCCCCAAGCGACTCCGTTGCTGGCAAATATCCAGCGTACGTAGGGGTAAACCAGCCAACGCTCAATTTGGTTTTGTATTTTCCAGGGGGTAGATAAAATTTTATCAATTGCATAATTGGATCCCATTACAAAGACCTTTATCTTTCCGAATGGATACCTATTGTACCAACGGCTTGCCGGTCTCAATGATTGCCTGGAACTGATCTTTAAGCTGTCGAGTAATACCTCGAATATCAAATTTCTCTTGGGCGAGCACCTTCCCACGTTCACCCATATCCTTTAATGCAGAAGGGTCAGCTAATAATTCGCAAGCAGCTTGTGACAAAGCCTGGGCATTACAAGAAACCATCCTACCTGCTTCAGCCCAAGTTGCCCAACGACCAATTGGAACACCATCGGAGACAAGAATCGGTACTCCTGCTGCTAAAGCTTCTAAAGCCGAAATTCCAAAATTTTCAGAAAGAGGTTCGGACGGCATGATCATCAAATCTGAAGCCGCAAATGCAGCTAATACTTCTTTCCTATCCAACATCCCGGTAAAATGTACTCTCTCTAAACAATCCAATTCCTGAGCATATATTGATAAATGTGTAACCATCTGTTCTTGGTCTGGCCCAGCGATAATCAAATGGCAATTTTTCAATGACTCTGGCATCATAGACAATACTTGAATTGCCAGATCGGGACGCTTCTTAGGATGTAAGCGACCTAAGAAAAGAATTACCAGCGCGTCGGAAGGAATATTAAATTGCGATCTGAATAATTCGTGGGTAGGTAAACTTCTAAATTCCTCAATATTTACCCCGTTCGGAATCACAAAGGCAGGTGATTTTAGATTTAAATCCTCCAGCTCTTCTAGCTCTTGATAGTCCGAACAAATCAATCCATTTGCGGAATTCAATAACCTTTTTCCCCAAATATTAAGGTAAGTTTTCTTTTTCAAAGATTTTTGCTGCAATGACCAGGGTTCAAGCTGACCATGGAGTTTCACAACATAAGGTTTTACTGCTAACTTACTTGCATAGTAAACCGGAATACTTGCATACCCCCACAAAGCATCTGTGTATATAATGTTAAAATTCAGAGCTTGATCACGAATTTGTGAGGCTAACCCATTTGCATAAAAATATCCTAAACCATTAAATCGTAAAGGGAAATACCACACATCCACCCCTTCGACTTTAACAAGTTGTCCAACTGGGACATCTAATACAGTTCTTCCGCCTGCATTTGTCGTAAACACAGTAACATCAACCCCTAATTCAACTAGGTGTTCGCAGATAGCAGCAGTATCAACTACCGGTCCTCCGAATTCATATGCCGGTTTATAGTAACCGGTGACAAATAAAACCTTCATTTATAACATTCAGTGGAGGTCATCCGACCTACTAAAAAAATCTCTTAATCGCTTAATGTCTGGCGGCTGCCGTCATTAGCATCTAACTCGACCGGTGCTCGGGCTGAATCTGTCGGTTAAGGAAAAACGTATCGGCCTGGATTTAACGCCAAATCACAAACTCTGATAGGCCCATTCGGGAATCGTTCCAGTGTACTCTGCCGCGTAAAATCCGAACCAGCGATGTATCGATTGGCTACGCTTAGACCAAACATCCTATACTCAGGGGAAAATAACAGACTGGAATACCATCTTCTTCGATTGGTCGGCCCACCGGCATGTCCAGCAGTGCCTTGCCGTCTGCATTTGAAATCAATAAGGTTACGTCGGCGAACATCGCCGAAAACAAGATTACCATACTGCCGACGAGCCCGCTGGAAGAATAGGCCGGTTTGTAGTAACTGGCAACGAATAAAATTTTCAAAGGGGGTGTGAAAAATCTACGCGTTGTGTTTACTTAACTCAGCCAGAGAACTATTCATGATTGCAAGTTTTTACTCAGGCATGTCGAGCAGTTGCCGCTCTAGCTCATCCGCTCGCGTATGGGCATCAGGAAATATCGAAAGCCTGTAGTACAATATTGCCGATTTGATATCTCCTAAGCGTTCCATAATTTTACCGGCGCGTACATAACAATCTGTACCCTGGTTCAGATATTCACAACTCTTAATATAAGCTTTGATAGCCTGAGCATATTGCCCGTCCGCCTCAAATGCTTCTGCTAAACCATATAGCGCTACCCCATTATCTGGCTCCAAATTCAAACCGCGCTCATAAAATCGTATAGAAGTAGCCGGATCATTCATTTTGTTGTGTTGTGATGCAAGCCAAAACCAGCCCTGCGGTAAATATGGATATTGTTGCACAGAATCATTTGCCAATATTTTACTATCCGGCAATTGAAACCGGATGCTGGTAAGGTACTGTTGGGAGCAACGTAGGGCAGTTTGCCAGTATGTTTCTTTTTTATGTGTTGACTGTTCACCGAGCCCTAATAGCCAGAATTTTTGGCAGGTATCGCTGGAAAATACGTTAATATCACGATCGTCAACTGTCGTACTTTTTTCAAGAGAATGGAGGAGTTCCAGGCCGCTTAGATTACGATTCAAAGCGGGCAACCCAGAACAGGCAAATTGTAAGACCAAAACCGAAAATACTGCAAGCGTTATCAGTGATCCATAAATTACTCTTGCCTGATCGGACAAACGTCGAAACAAATGACCCGAAGGATTAGTTTTCATCTAATGGATCCAACGTCCGAGCCAGGGTGAATTTCCCAGTAATAAGAACTCTGCGTAATTGACGTAGGATATATTGAGGTGCATTTCTGGTCCTCCAACGCAAAGTATCAATATAATCCAGGGTATGTGGATGGCCATTTTTATCTCTGATGCTCGCCACCTCTTGAAAAGTCCTCTCTTTGTTTTGACTCAGTTGATTGCTACTAATCCGGAAGCATGCTACCGGAGGTTCATTGAGCTGGATGAAATTGAACTTATTTAATAGTGCTCTCCAAAAAAAATCGTGATCAGCAGAAAGATTATATTGCTCATCGAAACCAGATAATTGGGAAAATACTTCTGAACGAAAGATCGCTGCTGGCTGGGCGAAACTCAGTTGTGAGCTTCGAAATTGGGCTAACAATTCGTGCGGTTTCCCTGGAAAATAAGAAAAAAGAAATCTGTTCTCCCGATCGATAAAATCACAACTGCCATAAACGATGTCGGCATGTTTCGCCAAACCAGCCTTAATCAGCCGGGCATAGGAGCGTGGGTAAATCATGTCGTCAGAGTTTAGATATCCTAGCCAGCGGGCTGATGCAATTCTAAGCCCAGCGTTGATAGCACGATACATATTTCCAGGAGGCTCATAAATCATCTTGACTTTAAATTGCTCGCATATTTCAAGAGTCCCATCC
>JAYRNN010000349.1:0-33967 GCA_041912175.1 Anaerolineales bacterium
GGTATGGAACGATGGCGTACCCTGCTCGTGGACGCACTGGCGGCGCTTACCGGACTTGCCCAAATCTACGAGCGTTCTGACGTCGACATCCGAGCGCTAGAAGGCCTACCCGAACGCACTGGTCCTCTTCTCGGCGCCTTACCCCCCAACCGGTATTTGATCCACGAAAATGGGATAAAGTACTGGGTGGACCTGTGCAGCGGGCATAAAACCGGCTTCTACCTCGATCAGCGTGCTAATCGCATGCGTGTACGCACGTATGCCCACGGTCGTGATGTATTAGATTGTTTCTCTTATACCGGCGGCTTCCTGCTTAATGCTCTGGTAGGCGCGGCGCGCTCGGCCCTGGCCGTGGATGCTTCTGCCGATGCTTTGAATCTGAGCCGAGAGAATCTCTTCCTCAATCAACTCTCGTCATTAAGCACCGACTTTCTAGAAGGTGACGTCTTCCAATTGCTCCGCTCGTTTCGAGATCAGCGCCGCTCGTTTGACATGATCATCCTCGACCCTCCTAAATTTGCTCCCACGATCTCTCAGGCTGAGCGCGCTGCTCGCGGCTATAAGGATATCAATTTGTTAGCCTTCAAGCTGCTTCGACCGGGAGGAATCTTGATCACATTCTCTTGTTCAGGCGGTGTTAGCGCAGAGCTCTTCCAAAAGATCGTTGCCAGCGCCGCCGTCGACGCAGGCGTGGATGCCCAAATTTTGGAACACCTGCATCAGGATTTGGATCATCCGATTGCCTTGAGCTTTCCAGAAGGGGAGTACCTAAAAGGTCTGGTGGTGCGTAAGTTGTAGTGTTAACACATCAACGGTTGAGAGGCAATGCGTCTCAACCGTTGATGTGTTTCAAAGTTTCTGTGGAGATGTCGGGATTCGAACCCGAGTCCGAAAGATTCCTCCCTCGGATATCTACGAGCGTAGTCGATTATTGATTTTCGCCAAATCGCCCTTAATCGACAAAGAAATCGACCTGGCTAACCGCTAGGACCCGAAAGCCCTTCTTTCGCACACTTAGCGGTGTAACATGTGCGGCACTCCACCTTTGTGACGCCCGATCATACCTCCGGGGGGAGCGCGGGGTAAGCGGACGTGGTCCTGGTTTAGAGGACCATGGGCTCAGTCAATCGCTTATGCAGCGAGGGGCAGAGCCGCGTAGTTTGTGCGGTTGGCACTTAAGGGTTGCGCTGGTTTTACGATCTCGGCGCCTATCGGCTCGCAATCCGGGGCCAACCTCTCCCGTCGAAACCTGTCATCCCCAAGAATTTTATTATACCTGTTTATCCGTAAACTGTCATGATATACTGCATGGATATCCACAGCTTTTACGATGAAGGTTATTGGGGATACCTGCCATGCAACTTCTAGTCGATATCGGGGTTTCTATGGTTGAGAGCACACTCAGTCATCGGACCCCCTTTCTTCGTTGAGGTGAGTAGTGCTATCAACAGATGAGACAATCCTGGCGCAAGCCTCCCAGGGCGATCTGGATGCTTTTGGGGCGCTCTACGAACGGTATGTCGAGCGTATTTACAATTACATATATTACCGGACAGGCAACACGTATGATGCAGAGGACCTGACCGAACGCGTATTTATGCGCGCGATGCGGCACATTGGCAATTATAATGACCGCGGCCTGCCATTTTCTGCCTGGTTATACCGTATTGCTCACAACCTGGTCGCCAATTGGCATCGAGATAACAAACGTCGTAAGGAGATCCCTCTTGATGAAAGCCAATTTAGTCACAACCAGGGCGATCAGCCAGAGGCGGAGTTGATCCGGCTAGAAGAGCGCGAGCGCCTGCTCAGAGTGATCCGCTACCTGCCGGATGAGCGCCAGAACTTGCTCATTCTAAAGTTCGTCGAACATTTAAGTAACAGCGAGATCGGCCAAATTATGGGCCGCACGGAAGGTGCTGTCAAGAGCTTATATCACCGTACATTGCTTTCCATGCGCGATGAACTGGGTGTGAATTTACCGGAAAATGATGAGTGAATTCCATGAACCTGCGAGGGCTTTATGGCGATCAAAGATAACCAAAATCCAACCAAAATTGTGAGATCGGATGCTGGCTTGGAGAAAATGGAAGATTATCTGGTGAGGAATTTGTGGACGGTCCAGCCACGCCAGGAGTTTGTGCAACATTTGCGTGGCCGCTTAGTTCAGCCGGTCGCCAAACCGTCAAATACTGATCATGCAGTGCAAAGTGTATTTTTAAAAGCGGTTGGCCTGATTGGCAGTATTCTGATCTTGATCGCAAGCATCAAGGCCACACTTTCATTGATCGAAGCCTATAAAATATTACACCGTCAAAAAAGTATTAGTTAATCAGCATTTGTTATTTTCGTCTCACCCCGCTATGCATTTGTAGCGTATGATGATCAAATGCGAAATGGTTTGAGGTGGAGATCCTATCTCTTACCGGTATTCGCCTGCTGGGGGATTGCAAGAAGGATTCACTACAAACCCATATAGCCACATTGCTTCATCGATCAAGTCAACGTCAACCGGCAGGATATGGTCGGGCGTCACGCGTAGTAAGAAATATCCGCTGACCTCCGATGCATGTTCCGGCAGGCCTGGTAAATTATTGAAGGCGCGCAAGTGATTGTAGGCGCTTGTTTCTAGCGGCTCTAGGCCAACTCGGCGCAAATACGCCCCTGCTGCAAGCCCTGCTGCACGGCGTGCACATACGCGCGCTTTGCCTTCATTGCCGGCTTCACGGGCTGCTATCGCTCGTTTTATTTCATCATTGAGTTGGTCTTCCCAGTTTGGGTCGATCATAGGATAAGAGAAATAAGTTGTTTAATTTGTGAAATTTCGTCAGTGGATGTCCAAATCTTTGAAAAACCCTTTGCGCCGAAGCCGGTTTAAGATTGTATCATGGTATAGTTGTTCATCATGCTCCCATCACAACTCCTCACGTTTTCTGGTTGGACAATACGCGCCTCCTTTCCGGTGGGGCCAGTTCTACATCCGTTGTTCGTTCTGTTACACGGTTGGACAGGCGACGAAAATTCGATGTGGATTTTTACCATGCATTTACCGAAGCAGGCGTTAATCATTGCGCCACGTGGTATTTTCCCGACTCCGCAGGGTGGGTATGGCTGGCATCCAGGAGTTGAGAATCGTTGGCCTCAAATGGACGATTTCTCACAAGCAGTGGAACATCTGAGGGAATTATTATCCCCACAGATTTTCCCGGACGTTGATTACTCGAAAGTGAACCTGATCGGGTTTAGCCAGGGTGCAGCGCTGGCCTGGACCTTTCTATTCAATCATCCAGACCTGATCCACTCGGTAGCGGGATTATCTGGATTTTTGCCTGCTGGAGCAGAATCGTTAAGCAACACCAGACCACTTAAGGGGAAGCATGTATTTGTATCACATGGGACGCAGGATGACACGGTGCCAATTGCGCGTGCTCGGCAGGCGATTCCTACCCTTGAGACAGCGGGAGCGGAGGTCATGGTGTGTGAGGCCAATTCAGGCCACAAAGTAAGCGCCTCCTGCTTTCGAGGGCTGGAGGCGTTTATCAAAAACCAGGATGATTTTTAGAACGTTTAGAACTCATCCTCCGTGGCGCGCAGGCGCATCGCGAGTTGGACGATGTCCCTGAGCTCACCATCGGGAAGCATGAAATAATCTTCGTAGGTTGCCTTAATTTCAAAGCCCGCCTTCTGCATGGCCTTGATATCGTGCACCAGGTCAGAAACAGTTTGGACTTCTAGTATATACAAACTACGCCTGCGGGCTATCTCAATCACAGCCTGGATTAATTTTGAGCCGAGGCCGCGGCGGCGGAAATCCTTGGCCAGGAAGATCCGCATCTCGGCGCGATGCCTGGCCGGTCCCTGGCCGAAATGCAAGGTGGCATTGCCAACGATGCGGTCGCCAATCACGGCTACGAGTGGGAATGCCCGATCGTAATCAGGGGAGGCAGCCCATTTTGTGATAATTTCTGGGTCGTTGACATTGTCGCGCATGAAGCGGCGTTCTTCATACGGGACCGGTAAAAATAGATCAAGCAGCATTTGTTTATCGTCCGGCGTGAGCGGCCGGATCAGGACACGCGCTCCGTCCCGTAGGGTTACTACCTGGCGAAAGATTAGATCTTCTTTTGTAATCATATGCCGTCACCTCGCATTAGTATCAGGCCCAGGCTGCGGCCAGTTGAACCCGAGTTGAGATTAAACGCTCCATCAATGTATTGGCTGTATGAAACATGAACAGATAAGCGAGACCTTTATCGACTTGCATCAGGGCATTTACGGCGGCGCCATCAAATTCGATTAAATCACCTCGGCCAGCGCAGCGCGCTGTCACCCTGCCTCTTTGGGGCTCAAGCAATGTGCTGAACCCAAAGACCTCTCCAGGGTTGATTTCGCCGACCGCAAAATCTCGTCGAGACGCTGGGACGTTCTCTTCTTCTGATTTAATATATAAATCGACGCTTCCGTTACACAAAAGGTACAACTTTTTCGCCGGGCTGCCTTCTTCGAACAATGTTGCATTTGCCTCGACAGCACGTTCTTCAGCGATCATCGCTAGTGCTTTCAATTGGTGATCTTCCAACCCAGAAAAGAATTGGAAGCGGCGTAGGACTTCCGGAGATATCATTTTAACTCCTCCATAATGAGCGCTACAGCTTTTGGGATTGAAGCCAGGATCGCTGGAGATAGGGTTTCTGAGAATTCAAAGATTGGTTTAGCCTCGATGCCGATCACGAGAATTTTCTCCGGCAAGCGAGCGCCCATGCTCTTGCCCACGCGCAGCGCGTTTTGCAGGGATGTATCGTGGGCGGAGCATAAATGTCCGAGGGCTCTCTCGGGCATCTCTGTGAGATCGAAGCGGTTGACATCGCCGATCGAATGATCTCCGGTAGATAGCGAATCGATAATGATCGCCTCAGAATAGCCTATCAGACGTTCCATTAAAGCCAAACCACCCACCGCCAAACAATCCACCTCGATTGCAATTCCTGAGGGTGTGTTGGCCGGCTGCACAGAGCCAGTTTCGATCGCTGGCCATGTATGAAAGTGCTGGGCTACCTGTTCTGCCACGCGCCAACCCAGTCCGTCGTCTCCTAGGATAGGATTACCCAGGCCAAGAACGAGGATGCTTCGTGACATGGAATTATCATCCGTTTTCGAAGTGTTCCATTCGGCGAGCGCGCAGCAATTTTTCATCAACAGTTTTGTTTCATAACATCAATAACATTTCCATCCGCTGCCAGAATAGTGATTTCCAGCGGCATCTGTCCCGGCAGGCTATGCGTAGCGCAGCCAAAACAAGGATCATAAGCTCGAAAAGCCATCTCGACCATGTTGAGCATGCCCTCACTTACAACGGCGCCTTTTTTGATCAGGCTGGCGGCTGCTTTTTGGATCGACATAGTAATTGGGGCATAGTTGTTGGTGGTACCCACGATCAGATTCACCTCAGTTAGTATACCTCGCTCGTCGGTCTTGTAATGGTGGGTAAGGATACCGCGTGGCGCTTCAACAATGCCAACACCCTCGGTAGGTTTTTCTGTTGGAACACGGTGAAAGTTATCTGAGGTGATTTCAGGATCGGTGGCCAGCTCCACAATACGCTCGGCGGCATAGAGCAACTCAATCAGGCGTGCCCAGTGGATGGCCAGGCGTTGGTGTACAGGCTTTCCGCCCAGAGCGGTATAGAATTCCTCGTATTGCTCTTGCGCCAGGGGCGTGGCCATGCCATCTGAAGCATTCAAGCGTGATAAGGGCGTGGCAAAATATACACCCGAGTCTTTGCCATCCACGAAACCCTTCCAACCGACCTTCTTGAGGTAGGGGAATTTGAGGTAAGTCCATGGCTCTACGTGCTCAGCAATCCAATCGGTGTATTCGTGGGGGGCGTATTTCCCGATCCGTTCGCCGTCTGGCGCGACGATACTGGCTTTTCCGTCGTAGAAATTAACCTTATTATTTTCGTCCACCAGCCCGATGGAATAGGTGCGATGCGTATAGATATCGCCTAAGATCAATTCTTTATAGACCGGGTTGCCTAAGACCATATCCTTGAATAGTTGTAAGCTGAAGTGGGCGAAATCGATCCCCCAAAGCCCAATTTGCTCGATTTCCTGGCGTTGTTCTTCTGTGATGCCTTTGGTCAGACCGCCAGGTATGGAGGTGCAGGGATGTACCTTGCGACCGCCAATCATTTCGACGATGTGATGCCCGTTTTTGCGCGCCTGGATTACTTTACCGCCGATCTCCAGGCCAACTTTATGGATGACACCCAGGATATTACGTTCGGATACCGGCGCATCGGGGCCCATCACGAAATCAGGCCCGCCCAAAGCATAAAAGTGGGTCGTGTGATCCGTAAAGTAAAAACCTGAATACAGCAACTCACGCAGTTTTTTTGCGGCGCTAGGGATTTCTACATGATAGACCGCGTCTGCGGCCTTGGCCGCTGCCATGTGATGGGCCTCTGGGCACACGCCGCAAATTCGGTTGGTGAGCAGTGGCATTTCTTCGACTGGGCGACCGACACAAAATCGCTCGAAACCACGCAGCTCAGGGATTTGAAAATAGGTGTTGGCTACCTCACCTTCATCATTTAAAAAGATAGTGATTTTGCCGTGACCTTCCAGGCGGGTGATAGGGTCAATAGTGATCCGTTGCATATCGGCCTCCTAAGCTGAGCCGTTGTTGTGCCAGGCGTTTTTACTGGCTCGTAGGAGCGAACCAGCCAGGTTAAAGCGGTAGAACTGCCCAGTTGGGTCAGGAATTCCATCCAGGATAGCTTCAATTTCCGCTGGATCGTTACTGCCAATCACCGAGCCAAAAGCGGTAATCAGGCGAGCGCCATAATCGACAACACCCTCTGCCGGGCCATAACAGCCAATGCACTGCGCGCCGGCGCTCGGGCATAGCGCCCCACAGCCATTGCGCGTGGCAGGGCCGTTACAGGGAACACCCTGCTCCAGCAGGCACAGGCCAGGATCGATCGGGTCCAAATCCTGAATACGCCTGAACTTTGTGATCGTTTTGACATTGCGCGCTCGTGGGCAATCATCGCATACCGTCGAACCGCCAGCGCCAATCGTTGCGCCAGGCGCAGGTAGACTCGCCTCGCCGTGCAGTACTTTGATCACCAGATCAACCACTGCAGCGATCTGGTGACTCTCTGGCGGGCAGCCTGGCATGTAGTAATCTACCGGCACAACCTGATCCAGGGTTTTCAAGACCGGGTAGAAGGCAGGGATGTGGATTGAACCTTCTGGCATAGGGTAATCATAGATCGGGCGTACGTTCTCGGGGTTGATGGTTGATACGGTATGATAGGCGGTTTCGATGATCTGGTCCGAACTGGAAAGATTTCCGAGGCCTGGGATGCAGCCCTCGCAAGCGCAGGAGCCAAACGCAACCAAGATTTGCGATTTTCGACGCAGCAAGTGTGCGATCTCTTCATTCTCTTGATTGCGGATGCCGCCATTGAAGAGCGTGAGCAGGATGGATTGGTCCGGCATTGCTTCAACGTCTTTATACTTGGCATCCATCGCCACCGGCCAGAAGACAATGTCAAAATTGGCATCAACGTCGAGGATTTTTTCATTGGTGTTGAGCACCGCAATTTCGCAGCCGCCGCAGGAAGCAGCCCAATACATGGCAAATTTAGGTTTACCATTTGCGCTCATGCGTTCACCTCCTCAAATTCCACTGCCCGACTCGTGGCGTGGAGTCCAGTCTCGTGTTTCCAGTCTGGCCATTGGAGTGGACCCAGGCTGCGAACTTCTTCGACAAACTTCGTTATTTCAATTGCCAGCCGATTTCCTTCTCCCGCGCTCGCCCAAACCAATTTCAGGCGTTGTGGTTCGACACCCATCTGAGTTAAGACCCTTCGTAATAGCAAAAAGCGTCGCAGCGCTTTGTAGTTTTGTTCGACGTAATGGCAATCGCCAGGGTGGCAGCCTGTGATCATTACGCCATCTGCGCCATGCGAGAAAGCCTTGATAACAAATGTGGGATCCAGACGGCCAGAGCACATTAGCCGGATCAATCGGATATTCGGTGGGTATTTAATTCGGGCAGTGCCGGCCATATCCGCAGCACGATAGCTACACCAGTTGCAGGTAAAACCAATGATCACGGGTTCGAAGGTTGAAACTTCCGCAGGTTCACTCATTGTCGTCTCCGTTGTTTTTACGCAGGCTCGGGAATGGTGTGCTCGAAATTGACCATCAGCAGGCCTTCTATCTGAGCCAGGATCTGTTCATTGCTGAATCCAGAACCGCTGATGGCGCCAGCCGGGCAAGCCGCCACGCAGGTGCCGCAGCCCTGGCACAAAGCCGGGTTGACTTCTGTTACCATGCGGTCCTCGTGGAATATGATGGCATTGAATGGGCAGAGATTGTTGCAAATCCGGCAGCCTGAGCACTTATTCTCGTCGACCGAGGCGCGTACTGGCTCTAAGGCTATTTCACCCTGCTGGATCCTCCCGAGCACACGCGCAGCAGCTGCCGCGCCTTGCGCCACGCTCTGCGGGATGTCTTTCGGACCTTGAACGCATCCAGCGATGAAAATGCCCTCCGTCATGGTCGCCACCGGATCGAGCTTGGGATGTTTCTCGATAAACCAGCCATCCGCACTGCAAGAAAGGCCAAAGAGATGCGCCAGCGCTTTAGCGTCGTGCCGGGGTTCTAAGCCTGCGGAAAGGATCACCATATCTACGGGAATACGGCGCTGCTTTCCGACCAGAGTATCTTCTACTTGGACGATGATTTTGCCTTCCTCGCCGGGCAGGCGGGCTGCATCCGTAATATCGGCGACCTTGCCCCGTACAAACAAAGTACCTTCTTCTAGCACACGCTGGTAAAATTCATCGTAAGCCTTATAAGCGGTGCGCATATCGATATAGAAGTTATAGACGGTAGCGCCGGTGCGTTCTTTAACCAGGTGGGCAAACTTGAGCCCTTGCATGCAGCAAATGACCGAACAATAATTGTTATAGTTGCGATCGCGACTACCCACGCAGTGTACAATCCCCACGGATTTTGGCCGGGTCATTCCATCGCGTAAAACAATCTCGCCATTCGTTGGGCCGGCCGCATTAGAGAGACGCTCGAACTCCAGACTGCTGAAAACATTGGCCAATCGACCATAGCCGTAGTTGGTGACGCGGCGTGGGTCGAAGAGATCATATCCGGTGGCCAGGATGCAATTGCCAACCGGGAAGGTGATGTACTCATCTTCCTGCTTGAAATCAATTGCGCCGGTAGGGCAGAATTTCTCACAAGCGCGGCAAGTGCCTTTAATAAAATAAGTACAATTTTCGCGATCAAGAACCGGATATTTTGGAACAGCCTGAGGGAACGGGGTATAGATCGCTTTGCGGTATCCCAGGCCGGCTTCGTAAATAGTATCGATGACCTTCTTTGGGCATTTCTCCTGGCAAATGCCACAGCCGGTGCATAGATCTTCAACCACGCTGCGTGCTTTCTTGCGCACCGTGACCGTGAAATTGCCCACGTAACCATCCACACGCACGACTTCACTGTTCGTGAAAAGTTTGATGTGTGGGTGAGAGCCGACCGAAACCATTTTGGGGGTAAGGATGCAGGCCGAACAATCCAGGGTCGGGAAAGTTTTATCGAACTGCGCCATGTGACCGCCGATCGAAGGCTCTCGCTCAACCATGATAACTGGGAAACCCGCATCGGCAATTTCCAGGGCAGCCTGGATGCCTGCAATGCCACCGCCAACGACCAGGGTAGCCGGGTGGATTGGTACATGAAGCGGTTCCAGGGGCTGGTGGTGGATCACGCGTTCCACGCCGCCTGAGACGACCGCTTTCGATTTTTCAGTAGCGGCGGCTTTATCCGTATGTACCCAAGAGACTTGTTCACGGATCGAAACTAGCTCACACAGATACGGATTAAGACCACCCTTGGCACATGCCGTGCGGAAAGTCGCTTCGTGCAGGTGCGGCGAGCAAGCAGCTACCACAACACGGGTCAGACCTTCCTCCTGGATATCTTTCTGGATCAATTCCTGTCCCAGGCTGGAACACATGAATTTGTAGTCCCGCGAAATAACCACCCCACGCTCTTTGAGCTGCTCTCCGGCCCATTCGGAGACATCTGCTACATCCACCATCCCCGCGATGTTACTGCCGCAATGGCATACGTACACCCCAATGCGTTCTTTTGGCAGCCCTTCCGAAGAGATTTCGTCTGGGTTGATCAACTGCTCGCTCATTGTTCCACCTCCTCCTTTCCTGGCATGGCTGGCATTGGTAGACCGGTCTTCTTAGGTCGTTTCGGCGCTGGCTTAGGCTCATCGGAGATAGGCGCTTCGATGCCGATCTTGCCCAACGCAGCCTTGGCGCTGACAAACTCCCGGCCAAAACCTAGCTTTCCCGCATCAATGCCGAGCGCCAACCCGATCAATTGTGTAAAGAACATGATCGGCATATGGTAATTCGTTTTGAAATAGCGGTTCATCTCTCCCTGGTAAGCATCCAGGTTGAGTTGGCACATCGGGCATAGGGTTACCATCATGTCAGCGTGGTATTGATCCGCGGCGGCTACCAGCCGGCGCATCAACTCAAATGCCACACCCGGACCGATCTGGGTCATGTGACCGCCGCAGCAGTGTGTTTTGAGGGGGAAATCAATCACATCTGCGCCGAGGGCTTTTAATAACTGATCTAGCTCAGTCGGATATTCGGTATCCGACCAACGTTTTTCGTAATCTGGCCTGGGGACCATGCAACCCACATAAGGCGCAACTCGCAGGCCTTTCAAGGGTTTGCTGATCTTTTTCTCAAGCGCATCAAATCCAACATCATAAACAATCGCATCTAGTAGGTGGCGGATCTTTAGAGTGCCTGGATCATAATGCAAATTCCCTGCAGCCAGCGCGGTATTTACGTTCTTGTCCAGCTTTGGTCGTTCTGCCATATAATGATCAGCTTTTGCCAGGTTCAGGTAGCATGCGCTGCACGAGGCAATCAAGATATCGGAACCTTTAGCTTGTTGGGCGGCCAAGGCCAGATTTCGGGCGATCAGCGCATAGGCGGGAGTCAGGCTCATGCCGACATATTCCGTCGCGCCGCAACAGTTCCAGTCATCGATCGTTTGGAATTCAAGGCCCAGTGGTCCCAGTATTTCCCGCAAAGATTCGTCATAAGCCTTTGCGCTGGCATCCATCGAACATCCTGGGTAGAACAGATATTTGCTCATACTTCAGCCTCCAATTCTTTGGCGCGATTTAGAATAGCGGTAAGCTGGTCAATGCCCTCAATTTGCTTCGGCTTTACCGATATCCTCTTTTTTGACAACATACCCAGGCCCATCGGCCCAGAACTGGGAAGCCGGGCGACTTGATGTTTTAGCATGAAGCGCGTTGCCAATCCTAGTTCAAAACTGCGCCCATATTTTTCGACCATATCCACAAAAGTCGCTGAGAAATCGGGTGCAGTCGAATCTCGATAGAGCTTGGCGCGGATAGCCATGCTTTTCAAAGTGTACATCACATCCGTTATGTGAACGCCTTGGGGGCAGCGCACCACGCAGTTGTAACACGAGACACAAATCCAGGGTGTATTGCTGCGCAGAGATTCCTCGCGATAGCCGGCGCGGATCATTGCAAACAACGCCCGAGGTGTGTGATCCATTTCGTATGTGGAAGGGCAGGAACCGCCGCATGTCCCACATTGGATACACATCTCGAGGCGTGCAACGCCAGCAGTTGCCTCACTTACTTCTTCTAGAAATCTTACATTTGGGTTGGGATCTTCAGGATTCACAGGCCGCGGATACAATGGTCACCTCCTTGGAATAAAAAGCCAAAAAGACCTGTCAGGGGAGTCGGAAAAATAGGCCATATATTAGTATGGTTGAATTTAACTTTCGAGTAAAGTGCTTAAAATCACATTACGCTGGTGATTAATGTTACTGCTTAACTCGTGAAATAATTCACAATTTAAGATTTGTAAATGTGATCATCTGAATAGTCATTGCTAAATAATTGCGAAAATATGTTGGTTGTAATAGATTCTAAAGACAATTGAGACAATCAATATCTATCGTTTCATGTATACTCATAACATAAATTTTATGTAAAATTTGACGATAACGTTGATCCAAGAAGATTGACATGACCCTTGAGCCTGCAAGCGCAAATCTTCTCCAATTAACCCTATTTGATATTCAAGATACCAACTCGACAGCATTTGAACTTTTCCCAAAAGTTTGGGCTGCTGCTGAAGCCCTAGCAGATTCGCAGGGAGAGGTACGCCTGTCGGGTTTGGCCTGCCTGGAAGAATTAAAAGCTGCTCGCTACTCTCCGCTCATTTCCTATCTTCTGTTCAATCTGCTAACTGATCCTGACTTATGCATTCGTGTACGCGTGATCAGGCTCCTGGCTGAGGCGCTCAACTCTGACGCAGAGGGGCAATTTGCTCTAGAGAACGTCCGACAGGTATTGCTATATCATCTGGGGCATATACGGAAGGGCCAAATTTACGCATTGCTAGAAGCAGCTGTGGCAGATGCCTCTGTAGAGCCTGCGATTGCACATCTGCTAAAAAATAACTGTCTTGCCGGCGACGACCTGGCGGAGATCCTTTCCGATCGCAAGACTCCACTGGCTATTCGTGAGCGAGCGGCCAGTTTTATTGGCCGTGTAGGGTTTGTGGATGCCACGCCAAGCGTTGAGCGGCTGGTTGCACGGCTTGAGCTGCGCGCAAACGGGCAGCAAGCATTTTCCTTCAACCAGGCAGATATGCTAGATGAAACTTATTTACTACCTGGTTTGAAAGAGTTATTATCGACCTTGCAGGCGCCCTGAAGGTAATCGTATTTTTAGGTACTTAAGATGTGCTGGTACCCGCAATTTGGGCACCGGCTTTCGTTTTTATTCAAGACAAAACCGCATTTTTTGCAGGTTACTGGCTGAACTTTGCCAAGGGGTGCGCCGCAAGCGATACAATTGGCGGCGCCTACCGCATTTGCGACCCCACAGTAATCACAGGAGATGCGGCGAAGGCGTTCAGAAAGCTCGAAATTGGCGTTTGCCGATTGCATGGCTTTCCCGATCACCTGATCAACTTCATCTGTCAGCTGGATGGATTGAATATCCTGCGCCAAATCATCCAGTCTCCCCAAGAGATTCCAAGGGTTTCGCCATGCCGATAGAAGCGTTTGCCCCAGGCTTGCAGCTACTCCCAGCCAGGCTTGTTTTCCAATACTGACCGCGACGCCGTCTTCTACTTGCTTCAAAGTCACGCTTAGAGCGGTTTTCCCTCCTTGTTGGAGCCATTCCTGGGTAACAATTTGAACGATCAGGTTCTTCTCATTTCCAAAAGCTTGGGCGCGTAAATTGCCTCGGTTGAATTCCCCCATCAACGCCTGAGCAATTTCTTTTGGTGTGATCTTTCCGTGGTAGATACGATCATCCATAGGTTTTTCCTCAGAATCATGAATCACATTAGATTATAATCTTCTTCGCGAAATTGTGATTTTTCAGGAGGTAGAATGCGACATAAATTTGCCAGGCTGGGCGGATTGATTTGCCTGTTTGGCATCATTTCGGGTTTGACTTGGATCACGAGCGCCCAGGCCAGCCGCCTGGTGCAGATTCCAACCGGTTCTGTGCCGACGGTGACTGGGTCGCCGGCGGGCGCGATTGCGGTTGTGTTAGATAATGAACAAGGTTTTGCGAATGTGCGTTCTGGACCAGGCACCCTGGGATATGAAATCGTTGGAGTGTTGGTGGAGGGCCAGCAAGCGCCTGCGCTTGGTAGGACGATCGTGGGCGATTGGATCTTGATTTCCTACCCTGGTGTGCCGGGTGGAGTGGCGTGGGTTTGGAAAGATCTGGTTGAAGTGCGCGGCAACCCGCCCATTATAGAACCGCCTGCCACAAGTACGCCGCGAGTCACACCGACGATCGATCCAACCCTGGCGGCGCAATTCCTTGTGAATGTACCCCCTACACGCCTACCAACTTTTACCCCACCGCCGCCAATTAGCATTCCGACATTCATGCCAGATTCTTCTCGGTCCTTATCCGGCAGGGTCCCGATGGGGTTTATCATTGTCGGTCTGGTTGTATTAGGTGTGTTCGGTGTTCTAATCTCGTTCCTGCGAGGAAGATAGTTAAAACAAAAAAGACCAGCGCATGCCGGTCTTTTTTTTATGGTAGAGATGTTCACGAGCAGCCGCAACCGCCGCCGCTCTGACTGTCGGCTGATTCTTTTGTGCGAAATGAATTACCACAGCCACAGCCCGAGACTGCATTCGGGTTCTCGATCTTGAAACCGCTTCCCATCACATCATCCACATAATCAATCGTGGCGCCGCGCAAGTAGTCAATTGAAATCTCATCGACAACTACCTTTACGCCATCGAACTCTAAGGATAGGTCAGTGGGGCGTACATTTGCTTCCAATGCCATTCCGTATTGAAAACCCGAACATCCCCCGCCGGAAACGAAGACACGCAAAGCATGATTCTCCAGGTTGCGTTTAACCAGTAATCCCTTGACTGCTTCTGCGGCTGCAGGTGTAAGAGTAACAACTTCAGTTTGAGCCTGTTCAGCTAACATAGAATAACCTCATAAACATGATATGGCCAAAATTTCTGTATTTCGATGAAGTTTATCAAAATAACGCCAAATCGTCAATAGGGATTCATCGCTCTCGGTCGTTCCGGAAGCCGCGCTCGATTTCTCTTTCAGCATCCCGTTTTGCCATTTCCTGGCGTTTGTCATACAGTTTTTTCCCCTTTGCCACAGCTACTTCGATTTTTGCTCGACCGTCTTTCAGATAAACCCGCAAGGGGACAATGGTCACACCTTTTTGACGGACTTCGTTAAACAGCCGGCGAATTTCCGATTTATGTAATAGCAGTTTGCGCGGCCGGCGCGGGTCGTGATTATAAATGCTGGCTTGTTCGTAGGGCGCAATGTGCGCGTCCACCAGCCAGGCTTCCTGGCCATCTACGCGCACATATGCTTCAGCCAGACTCATATGGCCGGCGCGAATGGATTTTATCTCGCTTCCTTGAAGCGCCAGTCCAGCCTCGAACCGCTCCAAAAGGAAGAATTCATGGCTTGCTTTTCGATTAGTGGCAACAATCTTTACGTGTTCCATTATTGATCAAACATCTCCAACAATACTGGATTAATGCGCTCCCAGATTGGCAATAGGACATTCGCACCCTGGTTTGTGGTGGTTGGTGTGACCATGGTCCGATCGATCGTACGGTTATCGATCCCGTTCGGGCCAACCCGCAGCAATGTAAAGCCTAAACGCGGCCAAAGCCAGATCGGTACATCTGTATCGATGGCCATGGCCAACGCGGTGGTCACAGCCGGAAGTCGATACCAGTTCAATGGTAAGAGCATTTTTTGAAAAGCAGATTTCAAGACCAATTGGCCTTGCTGCATGCGGAAGAAGTCATCTGAGCCGGTACGGTTGCGAGCAAATGCCAACGCTTTATTCCCGGTCAAGTGATGTTTCCCAGCTTCATAACCGGCGGTCGGCTCACTTAATTCAATATCGACCCCATCCAAAGCATTGAAAACATCGCGGAAGCCTTCGAATTTGATCCGAATATAGTAATCGACGTCAACGCCTAGATTATCTTGCATAGCTTGCATGGCGGCTCTTGGCCCGCTGCCCGGTTGCGCGATTTCTGCAAAGTAATGAGCGGTGTTGATGCGGTTCTCGCCAATGCCTGCAATGTTCACCCACAGATCGCGGGGTATAGAGAGCATCCCCACAGATGGACCCGTAGGTAAGATGCTCGTCAGGATGTTCGTATCGCTACGGCCAGCGTCACTGCCCTTTGGCGTCTGGTCAATTCCTAAAATTAGGATGTTGGTCCTGCCTGGAGCAAAAAAATAGATGGCTGTAAATAAGCCCAGGATGCCCGCCAGGATGAAAAAAGGCATGCAGCCACACCCACATGGCAGCGCTGACCTCTGCACGGGTCTTTGCTGTCGGGTGTATTGCCGCTGATGGGCAGCTCCTGTTGTGGGTTGATTGGTTGGTCCGGACATTAATCCTTCCTATATCAATTGGAGAAGTTTTCCTGTACAAGCCTTTGCAGCTCGCCAGGAGTCAGCAACTCCTGAATAGGCGCCGTGTTTTGATTGACCCAGGCACGCAAAGGAGCAGACCAATTGATCAAAGCCAGAGCGTCGGCTGGATAGTGACTGGGGCGTGCGCCGATGTTTTGCCAGTTTAATCCTTGGAGCGCTTTTCCCCATTCAGGAAAGGCAACGATATCGGGCGTCAGGGTAAAGGTGGCCAGGGGTGAGAAAAAGATAGGTTTGTCTGATGGCAACTCAGGGCGCATCGTCTTCAAGAAGTCCAAGCTATCCTGGGTGTTGAAAACCAACCATAACGGGAGCATCCCACTCCGTATCACGGCCGTCGGATCGAATTGGGAGAACATTTCGATGAGCGTCCCAACTGGTTCGCGTCCCTCTTTTTGCAGGAGATATTCAAGCGCCCGAAAAGCCAGTCGAGAAAAATCGTGCGGCTCCGGAAGGCTGATTGGCGTATATTGGTATCCGTTATGCATACAAAATTTTTCCAACGCCTCTCCCAGGCCAGCCTCAGCGCCCCACTCGGATTCAGGTCCTTCTTCGAGGGGAAAATCTACGAGTCGCCAAATCCAATCTTGTAATCCAATATTTTGAGCGTAGCGCTCGAGACGCGGGCTGCCATCGATGTATTCCTGGGCCGAGATATCGCCCCATCCACCAACCTGGAAAAAGCTCTGTTCGCCAACCCGATAACGCAGCCATCTGGCCCGGCAATCCAAATAACAGACGCTGCCGCCTTCTTGAAGGTTCCCCCGAATATAATCCTGGTAAGCTTTTGGCAACTCCAGTAGTTTAAAGCGCAGGTGGTTCACCCGGCGTGTCATCCATTCGTCGTGGACGGGATCATAATGTTGGATGGTGAGAACACCCGGATTTTGCGTGGCGATGTGCTTTGCCAAGTCGGCGCTACGATGATAGTAGGTTGCGATGGACCCATCTTTTGAACCGCCGCGCAAACTAAGTACGAAAGCCTGTGGGAGAAATGGCCCTCCTAAAGCCAGGCTCAGGTGAGCGCTGGCGCCGCCCAAGGCGCTGCCTAATGTGATACAAGGGAATGGCCCTTGTGTATGTCGATAGTCATCTAAGCGCTCCAGAATGAGCCGCTCGATGCGTAAATCGTAGACCTGAGAAGGCGATAAGCCTGAGAGACCTTCAAAGCGAGATATCACAAAGCGAGCCAATCCCTGCGGAAATCGGCCGATTTGCATTAAGGCGAAACGTTGCCAGGCCGCAAATATATAAGGTTCGCAATAGCAACCTGAAAGGCCTGCTGCTACCGACCTGGTCACGATAGGAGATGAGCTCTCTGGGCTTTCCAGAGGTTTAATTTGTTTACCCAATTCAGGCTCAGTCTTTTTTATGCATGACAAATTCTTCGGGTTGTGATAGAAGCGTAGCGATTGGCAGCAGGCTGAGCCACCATTGTTCTTTTGGTCGCTGGACGGTCAAATCTGCCATACGAGGAAAGTTTTCAAAATTGTTGAATTTCAAATCCTTACCCTGCAAACCCATGAATGTGCTCTCAATGGATTTATTTTCAATTTGCTCGATCAAGAATTTGATGCTACGAGTTGCAAAGCGAGTAGCCTGGATGCGATCGAAGGGAGAAGGGTTGCCTCCCTGCTGCATATGGCCGAGGATGGATTGGCGTACATCGTACAAATCATGGCCTTCTTCTTCGAACAGGGCGCACATAAAAGCAGTTGAATAGATTGCATTGGCGCGCTCATTGCGGATAATCAGGCCGACGCGTTTGCCATGTTCGAAGCTATCATTCATTCTTTCGACATCATAGACCATATCGCGCAGGGCCACGCCTTGCTCATGCATATATACTCTTTCAGCGCCGGTGGCTAAGCCGCTCATCAGGGCCAGGTATCCACAACTGCGCCCCATGACTTCCACGACAAAGACACGATTTTGAGCAACCGCAGAATCTTTGATCTTATCGACCGCTTCCACAATATTGTTGAGGGCTGTATCAGCCCCGATGCACAAATCCGAGCCGGGCAAATTATTATTAATCGTTGCCGGTAGACAGACGAGTGGGATGTTGAAAGCCGGGTAGTTGTTGCGTAAATTTGTCAATTGGTAGGCTGTTTCATAAGCGGGATAGCCGCCGATTAGGAGAATCCCATGAATATCAAATTTCTCGATATTGCGGGCAATCGCATAATACTCGCTGGCCGTAGGGACTTTGCGGTTTGTCCCAAGTTCGGAGCCGCCACGCGATGACCAGCCATTGACGCTCATCCAGTCCATTTCGATAATATCGCCATTGACAAACCCCGGAAAACCGCCGCGAATGCCTAGCATGATATGGCCTTTATCTAAACCGATGCGTACCGCCGCCCGTACTGCCGCGTTCATCCCGGGTGCAGGGGATCCGGAGTGCATGATCGCCAGGCGGAAACGACTATGGCCGGGTTGGGGAGGATGTGGCAGGGCGCGCAGCATCGTCAGCAGTGTGTCGAATGATTCTTTAAAGCTGCTTCCGCGTGCTTCCATGGCCTTATCATATTCATGCGCTTCGATCAAGTCAGCCACAATATGTGTTTTTTCGACGCATTCCATGAGAGGAGATTTGGTGATCCGGTTACCGCGCAGCCCAATTAACTGTGGTTCAGAATCTGGGGTTGAGGAGAGCGCATCTTCAACGGCTGCGTAACCAAGCTGAGTACTCAAGTTGCGGTCGAAAGCGCTGGGCGTTCCGCCACGCTGTACGTGACCCAGAACAGTCACCCGAACCTCTTCGTGCAGCCCTTCTTCAAGTACAGTGGCGACCTCAGTACTCCCAATATAAACACCATGGCGATCGCGGGCGCCTTCAGCCATAATCACGGTGGCTTCTCGCCGGCCGGCAAGGCGGCCGCTTTTAATCCTTTGGATCACAACTTCTTGCCAGTTATCCACGTCGGGAGGGTTTTCTGGGATGAGCACCCAATCAGCGCCGCAAGCAAGGGCGGCCATGAGGGCCAGGTAGCCGCAGTTACGCCCCATAACTTTGACCACGAAACAGCGCTGGTGGCTGGCGGCTGTACTGTTAATAGCGTCTACAGCTTCGGTGATACGGTGTAGGGCCGAATCCGCTCCAATCGTCATATCCGTGCCTGCCATATCATTGTCGATCGAACCAACCAGGCCCGTGATAATCATATTCGGATGCTCATCAGCCATCTCCTGGCTAATTTGCCCGGTTTGGACAAGCTCAGCAAGCAAGCCAGGCCATTCCTGACGGAATAAATTGGCGCCCGTCAATGAACCATCTCCACCGATGATCACCAGGCTGTCAATGCCGCGCTCGATTAAATTTTTCGCTGCGTTCATGCGCCCCGGTCGGGTGCGGAAATCTTCCGACCGGGCAGTTCCGATTATGGTGCCACCCTTTTGCAAAATCCCGCCTACAGAGTCCCAGGACATTTTCTTGATGTAGTCGCCGCCCATCACTATTCCCTGATAGCCTTCGTAGATGGCAAAGACTTCGATACCTTTAGCAAGTGAGGTGCGTACCACGGCTCGCACCGCAGCGTTCATACCCTGAGCGTCTCCTCCGCTAGTCAAGACGCCCAATCGTCTTTTCGGTTGGTCTTTCATAATAAATGCTCCTCGAGCGATTCTTTTATGATCAAGATTGATATAGTATAAGCCCTACCAATCACTGGCGTCAATCGAAAAGACCCGACACCGCATAGCTTTTCCATTCCCTATAATGATTTCAAGGTAAACTTGCATCCGAAAAAAGAGATAAAATTACGATACAACCGTAGAGTTAACCTTGAAGAAACTGGTAGGGATTTCGAAATGGAACAGGATTTTAAAAACGGATTCAGGGTCTTGGATGTTCAGCCCGTGACCCTGGTTGGCAGGGTGGTGTGTCTTGAGCCCTTGACTGAGGCGCATATCCCTGGATTAGTGGTTGCCGGGCAGGATCCCAGCCTGTGGGAGTTCATGGTTTACGGCAATTTGAGCAGCGAGGCACAAATGCGGAATTGGGTGTGTCATTTGTTGGAGCTGCAGGTAAAAGGGACCGATTTACCCTTCGCAGTCATCCATCGCGAGAAGGCTTGCGTGGCGGGTGCAACCCGGTTTATGGAGATCCGTTCAGAACACCGTACATTGGAGATAGGCGGCACCTGGTATGCGCCGGAATTCCAGCGCACGATCGTGAATACCGAGAGCAAATTTCTGTTGCTCGAGCATGCTTTTGAACGGCTGGGTTGTGTGCGCGTGCAATTTAAGACGGATTCCCGCAATCTACGCTCACAAAAAGCGATCGAGCGTATCGGAGCGGTAAAAGAGGGGGTAATTCGTCAGCAAATGTTTACGGCAGATGGCTATCTACGGGACTCAGTCTATTACAGCATCCTGGATAAGGAATGGCCGGCAGTCAGGCGAAGATTAAAAGAGTTGATGTACCCCTCTCTATAAAATTTGTGTTATAAACGATGCGGGGGCAGCGCATTGCACTGCCCCCGCACTCGTGCAGATCGATCGGACTTCACCGTTTATCGAAATATGCTACGCAGGCCAAGAAACCAGCGATATGGGTAATATAAGAGGGTGATCAATGGATAGGAAATGTGATAACGATACCGCATGTATGACGGGTTAGGAAATAAATTTTCCCAGACATAGTTCAGGCGTGAGCCTAGTCCTGGTAAATAGCGAAGATCGTCTAGAAAGCGTTGTCCAACAGAAGGATCTCTCGTAGTCAGGCTTGAATAGACCTTCTGTTCGGACGGTGAAGGCTGCATATTCTGGATGGCATTCAAAACGGAGACGGGGATAGCCAGTCCCCATTCGGATGAAACGCGCAACAAGCTATGTTTTACTGGCAAGACCAGGTCATAGATGCGCGCCTGTTTAAGCAACGCGTCCCAATTAAGGCGCGCATTATATTCGGTAATAACTTCAGCAATATCTTGAAGCCAGAGAATTTCTTGTCCGGAATGGTGTAAAAAAATGTGCGCGCATAGGTGCAGTAGTAGCGGTTCAGGGGATAGTATTTGGAGCGGGGCGCCTTCCAATTCTATCTGTATCGCGCCTTTCCAAAACCAATCCAGGGGTAAGGTGCGTTGATAATAGGGCGAATTAAATAAGCTCCAGTGTAACTCAACGAAAATCACCAGCATCGCTTTCTTTGAAAGGAGTATCTCGTTTTCGTAATTTCCACCTGGCCGGGACGCCTCTGCCCCAAAAGGATGGAAGCCAATCTCGGAAAGGACCTGCAAGGCATGCGACAGGTGTTGGCGCTGAACTAATAGATCGATATCCACCAGCGGACGAACACCCAGATTTCGATAAATACTAAGGGTCAGGGCGGCGCCTTTTAACACGATCACAGGAATCTGCGCAGCATTGAGAATCTCGATGATCCGCTTTAATTCGCTAAAGTAGATGATATTGCGCGTATGGTTGCGAGCGTATTCGTTGGATAATGTTTCAACGAACGAAGCCGGTAAGTAGTCCTGACCACGCGTGAGAGCGCTCAGCAGCGGGCTTAAGCTATGCTGCCTAACCTTTTCCTCGATCAGAGGCCAGCGGAAGGGTGTGGTCAGCGCAAGGGACCGCGCCTCGACCAAAGCCTGGGTATTCCAGCGACTTGATAAGATCATTTGGAGCCAGCGATCTTCTGGGCTGGCGTTGAATATATTCGCGCTGTCAGACATGCGTGTTTGATGCTTATTTGTGTGAATCAAAAATTGTATACTTGCTGGCTTGATCTGGATCGCCGCTGACGACCTGGCCGGCAACTTCTACCCAGGCATGTCCATCAAATCGGTTGCGTGTGGGAGTGGAAAACCGTTCGGTTGAATCGTCATCAAGTTTTCTCACCCCCATACGCAGTTGGGCGGGGATAAGTTTCCGATGCAAAATATAGCAGACAGTAAGCGACTCAGGTAAGCAGGTCACCTGCAAGGCATCGATCCGTTGATTGGCGATGCGAACCACTTTCCCTACATGCGCTGCTTGAAGAGAGTCCTGCTCGGTATCGTTATTGGATCGGGGGTACGTTTGTGACCCTCTTTCAATCCACCGGTATATGCGGTTCAACCCGTACCAGCGCAAGGCCAAAGCGAATGTTTGGAGAAGGAATAATGCCTGAATCGCAAGCCATCGGTCCGGCCAGCTCAGGCGTGGGTTATTTTGTTCCACTGCCGATCGGGTAAGAAGACGCAGATGTAGCGTTTTCGGGGATAACTTTTAAAATGATCAATCCATGCTCGAGTAATTCATGAAGAAGGCTATCCAGATCTTGATGAAGCGCTTCGGGCGTTACGTCATATTCTGAGAACAATGCCTGGAAAACTTTTTCGATGGTGTCGGAACTCGAAAGCAAATTCCAGATACGCGTGCCGATATCATCCAAGGCATAATATCGTTCGGTATCCAGGTTAAGAAGGACCGCTTCGCCTTGGAGTTCGCGAAAAATGACATTAGAAGGGATCGATGCGTGCGTACGATAGTCAATTGTTTTCACGATTACTACCTGTGTTAGGATTTATCCGATTTGTCGGCAGTATGGTGGAGGGCAGGGTTATGCCGGCCATTCGAAGAGCCTGAAAATAAGCGTTTACGGTTGCCTTTTCCAGCTTTCTTTTGGCCATCCATCGTATAGTATGAATAGTAATAGTACGACCCACGACCACTTAACGGCGCACGGTTAAGGACTACACCTAACAAGTTGACCCTGACACGCCGTAATTCTTCGGCTGCTCTGCGTGATTCGGCGGTGCGCGTATTGCCAGAGTCATTAACCAAGATGGCGCCATCGGTGCGGGATCCCAGTATGGCTGCATCGGCAACGACCAGGGTGGGCGGACTATCGAATAAAACGATATCTGCTATGGATTTCAACTCTTCCATGATGATCAGCATCCGCTCAGATCCGAGCAGCTCAGCCGGATTGGGCGGAAGCGACCCGCTACTCATCAAACGTAGGTTTTCGATGCCAGTCTCTTGGAGGTGCTCGCTGATTTCCAATTGTGGGCGAATGACAGCATCGCTCATCCCGTTTCGGTTGGGTAATCCGAATATTCGGTGCTGAACGGGTCGGCGTAAGTCTGTATCAACGATGATTACTTTCATCCCTGATTGGGCCATTACTACGGCCAGGTTGGCAATCATGACGCTTTTTCCTTCGGAGGGACCGGGGCTGGAGATCATTAATGAACGCGATGGGTGGTCAATCGAAGAAAATTGAATATTCGTACGCACCACGCGATAAGCTTCTACTGTTGGCGAGAGAGGATGCGTTGCGGCGATTAGTTTATCAGAATACTGCTCTCCATCGATACGAGCAATTGCGCCAAGCAATGGCAGATTCGTAGCGCGCATGGCGTCTTCTGGTGTCTTGATTGTGTCATCCAAATACTCGATCAGGAAAACACCAACCAGGGCGAGGATCAGTCCTAAGGCGGAGGCAAGGAGTACATTCATGCGCGTGTTTGGGCTGATTGGCGTCGTAGGGATGGAAGCCTCTTCGAGTATGTTTAATGCGGCTACTGAATTTCCACCTTGGGTTAGGAGTAAAGACGAATAGGTGTTTTGCCAACCGCTTATCCGCTGCTCTAACAAGGCGATCTGGTTATTTAAATTTTGGATTTGGCGTGCGCTGTTCGACGCATCCAACTCCTGGCGTAATTTCTCAACCTCCGATTGGGCATCCTGGATTTTCTTTTGGAGATCTTCGAGTTGGGCTTTGGTAAATTTTGCCTGATCTGGGCTAAGCGCATTTGGATTGCTTGGACTTTGTAGGATCAATTGCTGGGCGACTGCATCCGCAAGCACCTTCGCTCGATACGGGTCGCTATCTACCAGAAAAACTTCAATCAATTGGGTATTTGCTACTGCACGCGCGGTGACCTGTCCTACTAAAGAGGTCCAATCGCGATCCAAACCCAGTGTCTCCACTACACCTTTGAGGACAGGCTCGCGATGAACGAGTTCCGCATACGTCTGGGCCAACATCTGGCCGATATACAGGTCATAGGTGTTGAGATCGAGGTTTTGTGTATTCTGTCCTACCAGCAAGGTGGTTTTGGTTTGATAGAGTGGCGTCGCAGCGCGGCTGGCCAGGTAGCTCCCGGATGCCGCAATTAATACCGACAAGACAATAAGCCAGAGCCATTTCCAAACAACATTAAGGTATTGACGAAGTTCCATAATTTTTATCCGTCCAAGAATCAATCATCCGCGTTGGATCAACTCAAGCCGCTGGTTCGGGTAATCATCCAACGAAGCGTAAAAGAAATGATATGGTCGAGAATCAGATGCCCGTCTTCTTGCCTGCCAATATAATCATCGGGGATGGTTACGCAATGATCTACCATATCCTTTAACTGCCCGCCATCAGCGCCCGTGAAACCGATGGTTGTCATGTGCTGTAATTTTGCAGTCTCTAGAACGCGCAAAATATTGGGAGAATTGCCGCTGGTAGAGATTGCAATTAATACATCGTCTGCTCCGCATAGGTTCAATAATTGTTCTGCGAAAATATCCGCATAGCTCGAATCGTTCGCCCAGGCTGTCATCAGAGGGATATTATCCGTCAAGGCGATGGCTTTCATGCGAGGTTTTTCTGCAGTGATGGTGAACTTATTTAAGTCATTCGCCATGTGAGAGGCCGTGGCAGCACTACCTCCATTGCCGCACAGGAATACCCGTTTGCCGTTCTGCCAGGCGTCATATAAGACATTGATGACATTCCATATTTGTTCTTGAGAGATCGACTGTATCGATTGAACCAGTTGAGCCAGGTAATCGTTCACAGGGTCGAGAGCAATATCTTGATTGAGCCTGTCGGTCTGAATCGTTTCCATCCTGTTTTACCTGCGATAATTAAATATTACTTTGCTTCCATCTCCCTCTAGATGGAAAGGCATCTCATGAAGAGGCGCGAGGGCTTTTCGCACCTGCGGCTGATAGTCATACGGGCAATAGAGTAGCAAAAATCCACCGCCGCCTGCTCCAGTGATTTTACCGCCCAGTGCGCCAGCCTGGAGCGCCTTTTCGTAGATTTCATCGATCGTATTATTGCTGATCCGGCTGGCAAGTTTTTTCTTGAATTGCCAACCTTCATGTAGCAAGCGGCCAAACTCATCAAAACGGCTTTCTTCCAGATAAGTACGCCCCTGAAAGGTCATCGCCTTTAGCTCGCGCAAGACATCCATATTATATAAGATGTTGGTGTTCTGTTCGCTCAAGACGCTGGCGCTGCGGCGAGCCTGGTTGGTATAAAAGAGCATCAATTGTTGGTTAAAACGGCGGCGTTCATTTTCACTGATTGAAATTACCTCGACCGTTACATTTCCATCTGGTAAAAATCGGATGAGGCGTAGGCCGCCATAGGCGACGATATATTGATCTTGTTTCCCAATCGGTTTTTGAAGGATATCGATTTCAATCTTGCAGGCTTGCCGAGCCAGGGTTTCTTGGGTAGGGGGCTGGTTGCGGTAGACCTGCAAGGCATGTAGGATGCCAACCGTAACGGTACTAGAAGATCCCAACCCTGAACCAGTAGCCGGGATATCGCCGATCGTATCAATTTCGATTTGCTGGCAGACCCCTGTAAGGTCCAAGGCTTCACGGACCAATTCGTGTTGGATTTCGTTTACATTTTCGACGAGTTCGGTCCGTGTATAACCAATACGGATCATGTGGTCGAAGCGCTCTTTGACAATGACGAAAATGTACTTATCGATCGCGGATGTCAGGACGCAGCCTTCTTCTTTATGGTAGAAATTAGCAAAATCGGTGCCGCCGCCAAAGAAGCTGATGCGTAAGGGGGTTTGTGTGATGATCATACTTGTCTCAAAAACGCTTCAAAATCCAGGTTGGACTTAGTAAGCGCCTTTATTATTCAGAACAGAAGGAATCGTGGCCAGCAGAAGATAGATATCCATCCAGATGGTCCAATTGCGAATATAATACATATCCAAACGCACGCGTTCTTCATAGGTAATGTCGGAGCGACCGCTTACCTGCCATAACCCTGTGATTCCAGGGCGCACAGTCAGAAGATTCATACCCCACTTGCCGTACAAATTCATTTCGGGGGGTGAAATCATCCGAGGTCCCACCAGGCTCATCTGTCCCAATAAGACATTGAAAAATTGAGGCAACTCATCCAGGCTGAATTTTCGCAAGTAAACGCCGAGGCGGGTTACACGTGGATCATCTTTCAATTTATGCTCGCGTTCGAGTTGTGCTTTTAATTCCGGGTAGGCTTCCAAGATTTCATCACCATTGGTGACCATCGTTCGAAATTTGAAGGCATCAAATTGAGCGCCATTGGCGCCCATCACACGGCGCCGGTGGATTATCGGGCCGGGTGAATCTAACCTCACTGCGAGAGCCAGAAGGAGCATGACCGGCGTGAGTAGGAGCAAACCAAGGATCGTTACGAAATAATCCAATGACAATTTCATGAAAGCGTCCAGGCCAGTTATGCGCGCCTGATTGACTTCGATCAAGGGGACAAAGGCCAGCTCTTTAACTCGCAAGCCTGTGTTAAGCACTTCGAACAAGCCAGAGGAAAGGCGCAGCTTTACGTCTGGGTTTGGGTTAAAAGTGCGATAGACATTGAGTAATTGGTCACGGCTGAGGGCTGTTGGGGCGATGATTACTTCCTCGATGTTGTTCGTCCCGACGAGACATTCAAGATCATCCAGGCAACCTAACACCTTGTACCCATTACTTACCGTGGCGCCTGGGGATAAGCCATTGTCTATAAAGCCGATGATGCAAAGGCCGGAGGTTTTCGCGTTACGTAACTGATCGGCCAGGGCGCGGCCTTCCGCATTGGCGCCTACCAAAATTGTCGGAGACAATAGATGACCATGTTGACGTAGAACATAGACCACCCGTCGAAATGAGAAACGTAGTAACAAGACCAGCAGAAAAGCAAGTATCCATGAAATGACCAGCCAACCGCGTGAGATGATAATGTTTTCCCGGCGTAAAAATCCGAGCAGGATCAGCGCGCTGATTCCCATGCTGACGGCATAAAAAATGCGTGCAAATTCTTGTAGACCTCCAAACAGCACGTTAAAACTGTAAAGCTGGAATGCTGTAAAAATCAATATCCAGACAGGAATAATACCGAAAACCAGGCGCCTGTATTCTGATTCGGAGTAAGATGCAAAATAAGGCAAGAGTAGAAATCGCAGGTGGTATGCAATCCAAAATGCTGCCCCAATTGCGATGAAATCACATACGATTAGCCCGGCAACAATCAAGGTATTGCGTGCCTGGCGATTTAAGGGAAAAATCTTACCCTGTAACGGATAGTCGGTTAGTGGTGGTGAGGATGTCTTCATAGATCGATACCAGTTGCCTTGTGATTTCACTCCATTGATGGCGGCGATGGACATAGGCTCTGCCGTTTTGTCCGATCCGATCTCTCAGGGCGGGGTCTTCGAACAGACATAAAAAATGATCTGCCAGACCTTCGGGCTCGTCTGCAGTAAGTAAGTCTTGGCCGGGGACGGCTTGTAAGCCAGAGACGGCTTGCGTGGTTGTCACGACAGGCGTTCCGCATGCCATCGCCTCCAGAACCTTGTTTTGGACCCCGGCGCCATAGGTCAGCGTTGCGGCTGCGACGCTTGCTTTCTGGAGGTAAGGGTGTATTTCAGGTACGCTGCCAGTTACTTCTATATGCGGGTTCTCTTTTGCTAACTGCAAAAGGCTGGGGTGGGGGTCTTTTCCAACCAACTGTATGCGCGCCTGGGGGCGGTGTGACCAGATCTTTGGCATTACCTGTTCGACGAGGTAGCGTGCTGCGGTCACATTTGCGTGATAGCTCAATTTACCTGAAAAGATGATCGTATCCTTCAAGCGCGGCTCAAGAGAAGGGGTGAATATTTCCATATCCACACCGTTTGTCAAGACATCAATCTGTAAGGGGAATCTATCAGGTTCGCGAAGTTTTTCGAAAGCCACCCGGTCGGTAGGAGAAGAAACGAGGTTGCGTTGAAATTTACCGATCAGTGTGGTCTCGTAGCAGCGCGTGCGTGGTAGCTCAAAACGCGTCACCCAACGCCCAAACCCACTTTGACTGCGTTCAACCGCTTGCTCAAACAAGGAAGTAATATTATCGACACTATCCCAGGCGATAGGAGGAAGCGGTTGAGTTTGCGATGGATCCGTCATGAGCGCCAGGCCATAGGCAGCCCCTCGCAGATGCTCGATATGGATCACGTCATAATCAGCAGGGTCTTGGCAAATTAGGCTTGCAATTTCGTTGGCCAAATGCGGTTGCCACGAATAAGCCGATTGTAAGGGTACCCCGCGGAAGAAAGCACCGATAAGATTGCGGAAAATTTGTGGCCGACTAAGTGAAGAGGACACAACATGTATTCCTGTTTTGGCCAAATGCTCCAGGAATTGCTGTTCGTCTTTATTTTCCCAGACTGTGGCCAAGGTGACCTTACAGCCTTGCTTAACTAAATTGCGCAGCAGGTTGTAAGGCCGGGTGCGAATCGGGGTTGGCGTATAAGGAACGATGTAGAGGACTTTCACAGCGAGCCCCAAATGTATTGGCCGGCTTTCGGCCCGGTCATAAAAAGTAGATCGAGCACGGAAACTTGGGGATCAAAAGGAAGATAAAGCTGGTCGTAAGTCGGATAATCATAGGTCATATATTCCAGGCTAATCCCAGCGTCCGCTAGTTGATTTTCTTCCAGATAGTCACGCGCAGCCGGACCACTGATATAGTGCGAAGCGCCTACCTCTTGGAGTAGATCGACAAGGTGTCCAGTTTTCGTTTGTTTTTTATTATTGTGAAGGGTATCTTTTTTTGCTAGATCGGAAGAGCGGATAAACCTCGTCTTCTCAATGCCCAGAATCCGGGCGAGCGCCAGCGTCTGCTCGATGGTAAAGTCTGATAGCAAATCGATCTTATGTTGATAGAAGTCTTCGATTTCGCCAGCATACGCTCGAAAATATGGCGCTTTTGAATAAGCTTGTTGAAGAGACATCCAATGCTTGCGCGCCCAGTCTTTCGACCAATCGATGTGGATATCCTTGATGGGGATCTGTTCGCTGACGCTCCCCCGATGGAGTACAGGGATTGTCAGCCAAATCGGTCCGTTACGAGTTTTTACCCGATTGCGATTACGCCAGCCATTTTTATCATACTGAACGTCATCATAGAAAATGAATATATCGGCTTTTTGGATCTGGTGAAAATACCCTCGCCAGGGGATATAAGAAGGCTGCAAGATGACGCATTTCATGGCTTTGTTGGTTCCGGTTTATGAAAAAGGATCGCGCTCCCCAATGCATGTAAACCACGCGCAGCAAACACTAAACCAACGGCATCAACGGGTAGGCGATAACGCACGGCGGCCCAAGACAGGAGGTGTATTGAGGAATAAACCAGGGTAAAAAATAATAGTAGTGTTCCGGGCTCTGTTACGATTTGGCAATCGGCAGTTTTTCTTTTCACGAACACTGTGATTGACCAGAGAATGTAACCGGCGAGGATAAATGGTAAGGCGACCCCGAAAGAGATCACGCGACTGATATTGCTGGACTGGCTTGATATCGAGGAGGGCCAAAAGATGAAATATGCCGGGATGCGTCCTAGGGAGAGCTTGATGTAGCGTAGCGGGTCTGCAATGACAAAGCCAATCCCGCGCCGCAGTAGCTCCTGATCCAGGGCTGCTTCATTCATCCAGAGCGCGTCTTGAGGTAACAATTCACGATAAGTTGGCATATCCTCCGGCAGGATTGAAATGTATTTTGAGCCATAAATCGGATGGTTGGACCAATAAAAAGCATACCCGGCGTTTGTATTGAGGAGGACAAACCGCCCGAAGCGCTGGTAATTGTAGATCGTGGCTGGTGAAATCAATAATGCTATCATCAAGCCGGCTGTGGCAGTACCCAAGATGAGCATGGTTATGCTCTTTTTTTCGCCGCTACTGATAGCCCACCATAACCAAATGAATAAAAACGGTATGAAGAGCAGGAAAACCTGGCGCAGCAAGGCTGTGACGCCGATCGCTGCCCCCAACTCAAGCCAAGGAAGGATCAAATTCGTTGAAGACAAGCGCGGTTGTTTTTGCGGCACAGCCCAAGATTCTCGGATTCGAAGCGCGCAATCCAAGGTCCATAAGATCCCAATGATGTAGAAAGTTTCGGTCATCAATGCAGGCGCAAAGTAGATGAAATAGCCATAAACCGCAACCCAGGCTGCGGCGATTAAAGGGATGGCATCTTGGCCGGAGCGCCAGAATTGGCCAAGTGGGGCAAAGATGAATTGGGGATGTTTGAAACGCAATGAAAAATTGTCCATTACGCCTACAAGACTATCGTGGAATACTCGTTGAGCCAGACGAAAGATGAACCAAGGCATGAGCAATCCGCCAAATACTGCTTGAATGAGACGCGCCGCCAGGATATTTTCTCCAGAAATTGCATAAACAAGAGTCAAATAAAGGGTATACAGATAAGACCAATGAGCAGTGGGTTCTCCGGCGCGCGTCGCCGGCCACCAATCTACGGCGAAGGAAAAACCGTGCCCGTCGAAAACGCGCGTGGCTAACGTATGATATGAAATCTGATCGGCGACTGCTGGTAAATAATCGATCTTGTTGCCCATGTACAAAGCTGTTGCAATACGCACCAGTACCGATAAGAGAAGAATGATGACAAGGAGACGGGATCGGCTGACCATGCCTTGTTTAGGACGCTCCACCACGACATCGTTTTGTAAGATGGAGTCCGTAATGACAGAGGTTTGATCGGGGCAAGAAGCAGCCATTTTCATATGCATAAAACATTCTTAACGATTTTGACATGCAAGCGGCTATTGGGGCGTAAAAGGGTGGTAAAAAATTTAATACTCATTAAGCTGATCCAGCAGTATACGATACCGTTTCGAGAGAACTCCCCAGCCTCGATCTTGTCCAGGCGGAGAACCAGACAACAAAGCGCCTGGCAGCCAGCGAGCGAGGGACGCGCAGTAGAGAATGGCTTTGTAAATTTGTGCGCTACGAGCCCCCCTGTGTTTGCGGAAATATTTCACCTTTCCCTTATAGAGTTCCAAGAACATTTGGGTTGCTGCCTGGCGTGTGCTTTGCCCGCCGTAATGGATGACATCCACTGTAGGTAGCCAAATAATCTGCCATCCAACTTTTTGTATACGCAGGCATAGATCCACTTCTTCAGAGTAGACGAAAAATTGTTCGTCGAACAGCCCAACGAGATTTGTTTTGCCGAATTCGCTCATATTGACTGGCGTTGCATCATCGAAGGCGCTGCGGTTGGGAATAACCGGATCTCTGACCGAGACCTGTTCGGCCGCCTGACGGCGTATCAGGATACAAGCCCCTAGAAGTACATCCACCGGGAACGGTGTTGCACGGGCAATGCAGGCATCCAACCGTTGTTGTGGATATCGACTATACGAGCATAATCCGTCAAGCCAGAAAAGTCGCCAGGCTTCACGTGTGAGTGTCGGCTTGGGTGAGCAGGATACCTGGAGCGAACCATCTGGATTGAGGATACGCGGCCCAATCGCTCCGACCATTGGGTGGTCTTCCAGGAATGAAAGCAAACTGCTAAGCGTCCCCGGACACAAAATCGCGTCTGGGTTTAATAGCAAGAAAAATTCACCATGGGCTAGCCTGACAGCCTGGTTTGTAGCGTTCCCAAAACCAAGGTTTTGTTCATTCTCGACCAGGATCACCCACGGAAATTCGTGGTGGAGCATGTCGGCGCTGCCATCCGTCGATGCATTGTCGACCACGATCGTCTCACAAATTCCTGGCGCCTCCGCAACGCTTATCAGACACCCACGCAAATAATCACGCGTATTCCAATTAGCTATCAGAATTGAAACTTTAGCAGCCAAGGCGCCTTTTACCAATCCTGTCCTGACTCGTAACCAAGTTGAATCAACAAATCTCCGCTGAGTTTTTTAAAGCACTTCATATGTTGATCAGTGAAGTAATTTTTCCAGTCTCCCTGGATACCTTTACGGAAATGGGACTCACGATCCTCTTGTCCAGACTTGCGCGCTGGTTTCCATAATTTTCGCCCGATGCTCAGGCGTTCGAAACGGTTTCGCTCAACGATTGATTTTTGAAGACTCGTCGAAAGTTTGATATCCAGGTAATCCAGGATACGCTGGAGTTCTCTCATCGTATCCTGTAGTAAATCCTCATATCGAACGAATAGAACCGGCGGATTGGCTGTTTGCCAGGAGAGGGAAATTTTGAAAAAATCATTAACACTGGGTAAGCAAGGCCTGCCATCTCCGGCAGGCCGGCCTTCAACCAAAGAATAAATCCCTTCATCAAGACTCATTGCTAAGAACGGTGCATGCCAGACATTGGAAGTGTCCCGGCGTAAGTGAAACAGGTTGGAGACCACTTGATCGCGTGGATCGCGAACCATAATGATCACACGAACATCCTGGGCCTGAATCAAGGATTGGATTTCTGTACAATACGGATGATGCCCATGGAGTACCTGGCCTGGTTTAGCTTCGCTGAGTAAGTGAAAATCTGGGCCGAACTTGTGCCACCAGACATTGCCTGGAACCGAGTTTAATAGATGCACGCACCAGGTAGTGCCGGTTTTTTGTGTACCGTTGACCAGTATAATTCGAGCCTGATTATCCTTAAACCCTGTTTTTGCACCGAGGATCGATCTGTGGTTAATGACATACCATAGATTGTTTAAGCGATAGATTGTCTCTTCGCGGAAGACGTCGACAGTCTTAAGCATCGCGCTGGTTTGGTACAACCACTTTGGTCGTTCGTTCGATGAGGAGCAAGCCCCCTAAGAAAAACCAGGCAAAAACACTGGCCCGGAAACCCCCTAGGCCAATATTGTAGACAAATGGGATCACCCAATCGCCAAATAGTCCGGCAACCATGGTTCCGACCAGCCCGCCCAAGGCCCCGATCACATAAGCTTTTTCAAAACCTTGCGCAGCAGGTCCACGGTTGAATATGGTCAGTAGCCGCCACCCAAGCCAGCCGAGTTCGAACGCGAACCAAAGGAACATGGATAAACCCAGAAAACCAGTTTGAGCGATCAAATCGATATATTGATTGTGTGAGTTGAAACGAACGGAAAAACCAAGGATCGGAAATAGGGGGGTGTAGTTGTAATAATTAGCTGGCCCAAGACCCAAGAGAGGATTAACTCGTACAATCCCGGTGAGTAAGATTTTCCAGGCTTCCAATCGCGAGAAGAGGCTAAACTCATTGACGGCAAAGAATTGCTGAAAAAGGTCCGGTTTCCAAAAAATGAGGCCAATGGCAACAAGCAATGAGGTTAATATCCCGATTCGCCAATTGTAGAAGGATAGAATAACCAATAAGGCGATCACTACCGGAATCCAACCTGAAGCCCATTCGCGATTCCACCACCCTGCTAATACTGTGAGAAAAGCCAGCATTCCCAAGAGAAGCCTTAGGGGTGTTTTTAAGTGAGAATTAAACATGGCCTGGCTGGCGCTTAATGCAGCCATCCAGGTCCAAAACATACTACCTGTGACCGTTGAAACGTATAATGCCTCAAATATACCTACATTGAATGCCCGCCCGATTACCATAAAACAGCCCAACCCCAAGAAAGTCCATACCATCCATCTCAACCATTTTAAATCTGTAAGAACCTGTGAAACCCATAAGAAGGCTCCTGCGGAAAGCAGGAATAAAGCCAGACCGCCGATCTGAGCAGCAATCGAAACTTGCTTAGCAAAAGCGAACCAGGGTAGTTGCCCGCTAATAAACGAAAGGATGGCTACCAGGCAAAGCCCAAGGATTGGAGGTAACACCCGCGAAGGATAGAGATATATTCGACGTTGCTGAACCAACATATCTAACCCCCAAAGACCAAGCAGCATCAC
>JAYRNN010000350.1:0-10036 GCA_041912175.1 Anaerolineales bacterium
CTGGCAATCCAGCTACCCTTGCCTCGGGAAGTTCTCGTTCCACTACTTTACTTCACTGGGATGAAATTGTATTTCGCCAGAATGTCCTGGCCTTCTTGTGATAACACTAGGTTAATAAAGGCTTGCGTCAGTTCTGGGTTTTTGCTGGCATTGACCGGAGCAATCGGGTAAGATGCGATCACATTCAGCGCGTCGGGGATATCCATCCGGCCCACTTTTTCAGAATCTTGCCCTGAGATATCGCTGGTGTAGACGATTCCAGCATCAGCTTCGCCTAAAGCCACTTTGGTCAGCACCGCTTTGACGTTGTCCTCATAAGAAACCACATTTTTAAGCACATCATCTTTGAAGGTCGTGCCAAACCCCGCGTCGGCGGCAGCTTTGTCCAAGAAATCAAGCGAGTATTGGCCGACCGGGACTTCCTTAGCAGCCAGCACCAGCTTGAGGCCAGATTTGGACAGATCTTTCAGTTCCGTCAAACCGACAGGATTATCTTTGGGAAAAATCACCACCAAACGATTCTTTGTAAAGGTCTGTTCAGTTCCGCCAGTGATCCCCCCTGCCTGGATGACCACATCCATCTGTTTATTGTTGGCGCTGGCAAATACATCCGCCGGAGCGCCCTCGTTGATTTGCTGGGCGAGCTGTTGTGAGCCGGCGAAGTTGAAAATGACCGTCACACCGGGGTGTGCTGTCTCAAATATCTTTCCGATCTCACCGAACGCACCGGTTAGGGATGCTGCGGCGAACACGTTGAGGTCGATTGGCTCTGCAGGGGCAGAAGTGGGGATGTTGCTTGGCGCTACTGTTGGCTTTAGCGCCTCTGTAGGCAGTGGAGCTTTCGTAGCCACAACGGTGGGTTCAATGACGTTTTGCGTGGCGGCGGGCTGTATTGCACAGCCAGCCAGTAGGATTGACATCACCAGAACCATTCGTAGCAGAGATTTTGCCTTCATTAGCGGTATGTTCTCCTTTAGCGTATGATAACAATGCATATCCAGGGAACCTAGCAAATTACATCGATCTGTCCGGAATTCTGTGGGATCGAATACCCATCCAGGCCGCTCAAAGCGGCGCGAATCTCACCCGAGTTCAGGTATTCAAAAAAAGGTGTGTAGTGTTCATCAAAGGCGAGGCGGTGTGGAAAAGCGATCTCATACGGTTCTTCGAATAATGGAATGAAATCCATTCCAAATTCCCTGGCAACCATAGCAATTCCGATGCCTGCATCAGCCCTACCTTCACCTACAGCCCGGGCTACGTCTGGATGTGAATTTACAACGTTTGCGTAGCCCGGGACCATCTCAGGTTGAATGCCAAGCCGGTTGAAATGGAGCTCCAACCATTGGCGTACGCCGGAACCCGGTTCGCGGTTCACAAATAACACATCCGCGCGAGCCAGGTCTTCCAAAGATTTGATCCCCAAAGGGTTTCCAGGCCTCACGATTAACCCCTCTTCACGCCGGTATATCAGGACCAATGCCATGGATTGACACGGGAATAGATAACGGATGAATGGGCGGTTGTATTCTTCAGACTGCGGATCAATAAGATGGCAAGTGCTCATTTGACATAAGCCTTGACGCAATGCGATCAACCCATCCAGACTGGAAAGAGGGATTGGAATCAAGGAAAACGGCGTATGCTTCTGAGTAAAAAAGCCTGCCAGGCGAGTGACGCCCGAATCCATCGAGCCGATGGTGATATTGATCTTATTCTGCGGGGTCTCAGGCAGCACCATCTTGTGAATGAATAGCGCGTTTTGGGTAGCCTGGTAATACTTCTCTGGTCCGCCTTGGACCGGTCGCGCCTCGACGAATTCAACCAGACCAGCCTGCTCTAAGCGTACCAGGTGATGACGAATATGGGCGGGTGTTCTATTGAAGTATTCGCCAAGTTGGCTCAACGTAGCCCTGGTTGACATCAGCCGCCTCAGAATCGCATGCCTTTCCGGATGCCCCAGGATTTTGAACAGGTGAGAATCTGGCAATTTTTCCATTGAAAATAGCAGTTAGAAAGTGATGATTAATTTTTTACTTAATCTTTTGGTGAGTTTACTTCACATCTCAACAAGCGTCAAGGTAAGGTTTTTACTCTGAATTCGAAAAACATTTCTTCATCTCTTGTCCCCCAAATTTCAAAATTCAAGCGCACTGACTCCGTCAGTTAGCCGTAACTGCCTTTCGAGATATCTCCCCGTTGCGACAGAATCCTCGAAGCCGACACACACATCGGTGGCGCCGTGGATGAGCGGGGGGCGTTGGGAATGTAGCGGACGATTTCGATTCGCTGTACAACGCCCATAGCGCTTCCAGGTCTTCTGGAATCTGGCGACGCAGAATCAGGCGTTCAGCCTGGACAACCCTGCTGTTCGCCTGTTTTGCCCCGCTTCAGAAAGGAGAGCCGCTCATGAAGACGGATGAGATTTCAAAAAAACAACCGGCGTACCTGCAACTTTGCTCATTCCGCTCCGTTTTCAGGCGCTGGAATCGCAGCGCCCCGACGCGATGCTGAAGGACGCAAAAGCTGTGGCGCTGGTCACGCGGCCCGGCCTCCCCGACTAGTCCCTAAACATGCCAACCTGATGACCGGTATTTATCATCGCTCGTGGTAAGATAAGTGATAGCGATCATCAAGCCATGAGCGATCCCAAACGATTTTACAGGACATTACGGAGCGTTCACACTTTCAATGGATTGCCAGACGAGATCCAGCAGACGCTTGCTGCCTCCGCTGTCCATCGCCGTTATAACGGCGGACAGGTAATCTATGTAGAAGGCGAGCCTGCTGAGTCGATTTACGTTCTCGAGTCGGGCTGGGTCAAGGCAACGCGCATGACACGCGAAGGGCGCGAGCAAGCTATGCTGTTCCTGCGTCCCGTGGATGTGTTCGGCGACATCGCTGTGCTGACGGGCACGACCTATCCGGGCACTGTCATCGCCCTCGAAGATGTGGAGGTATGGGTCATCCCCGCTCAGACGATACTTGATCTGATCCGCCATTCGTCCGATCTTTCTATGGCAATCATCCGTCATCTGGGTGAACGTGTGCTTCACTACGTGAACCTGGTCGAGGATCTTTCGCTGCGTGGTGTTGAAGCGCGGTTGGCTCGAACCCTGCTTCAAAATGTAGAACTCCGTGATGGTCAGTTCATCGTGCCGCGTCGCGGGTGGACGACATTCGACGAGATGGCTGTTCGCCTGGGGACGGTGCGCGATGTGCTCAGTCGGGGACTGAAAACGCTCGAAGCGGAGAATTTACTCAAGGTGGAGAAGCAAGCTATCGTTCTGCTTGACCCTAAGGGTCTGGCGGAACGCGCCGATCGTTGAGTGCTATAGCCGATAACGATCAACGCATCCGGCCAAAGCCGCCGGCTGTTGATTGTTAATGCCAGGTTAGTTTCCATAAGATAAATGTCGTATACATAAACTTGCCTTGCCTGTAAACTGGTAACCGGACAGAAAAATCATACAGGCGATAAACATCGATGGATAACCGTTGTTCAATCTCAGACGACAGCTTACGAGCGGCCATCCTGGCCGCACTGGCAACAGATGAGCGTACGGCCCAGGCAGGTCTCCACGTGGGCGTGCTGAATGGCATTGTTCACCTGGCAGGCGTAGTCGATGCCCTGGCGATCCGCGCCGCAGCAGAAGACCTGATCCAATGCACCGAGGGCGTGCGCGGGGTGGTGAACCGCATCGAAGCCCCCGGCGCTCCCAGCCCGGCGCGTGAAATCAACCTGGACTTGAAAAACCAAAATCAATCCCACTAAATACGAGGTGCATCTTAATGACAAAATTCTTGAGCAAATGGCTGCGTAAATTTCACCGCTGGATTGCTGTGCCGACGGCATTGCTAATCTTTATAGCGGCAACGATCAAGCTGGCTGGTAGCGATCTGCTCGTTGCTGCTTGGAATAAATTTGACAAATTACCATCCCTGTTAATGCTCGTGATGGCGATCACCGGAGCCTATCTGTTCTTGCTCCCCTATATCGTCAAATGGCAGCGGAAGAAGAGAGCAGAAGCTGCCTTAAGAGGCGTGCAATCAGGCGCAATGGAATGATGTTAGCTTACATACCAAACGAGGAGAAGACAAAATGAAAAATAATACCAAACTGGGAGCGGTGTTGGCGGTTCTTGGCATTCTGACCAGCCTGATCATCTTCTATCTGCTGGCAGTTCAATACAACCTGGTCATCGCCGCCAAGATTACATCTGGTCGTTTAGACGAGGCCACTTCCGTCCGGATCACTTATGCAGTGCTCGGCTGGATTGGTATTGCTGCCGGAGCGATCTGGGCCGCCGTTCTTTATGGCTTTAGTTACAAAGAAAAATGGGCCTGGTTTTGGGGCGCAATCGCCGCAACCATCCAGTTGTTGGTGGGATTTTTCCCGATGATCCCTGCTATGGACAGCGATCTGCCCACCCCCACCATGATCGTTTTCATCCTGGCTGCGATCTTATGGTTTGGCATGCTGATCATCGGCGGGGTTCAAAAGAAGATCATCGCCTTGACCTTCATCGCAGGTTTGGCCTATGTCCTCACCTTCATTGACGGCGTCGCTCCAATTGCCAAATATACAACTTCGCAAAACGATCCTTTCTGGAATGGCATGTACGTGATGTCGCAGCAGGTTAGCTGGTGGGGCGCGGCAGCCTGGGCGATCTTCATCTTCGCTGTCCTGGCGAAAAAATCGTGGGCTATTCCGGTTGGAATCTTTGCCGGTACGATGTCAATGTTAGCCGGTTATCCGTTGGGACTCCATAACGCCCTTTTTGAGGTGCATCGTTTTTCGATGTTCTTACCCGCGCCGCTGCTCAGCACCGGATTGCTGGTTTACCTGCTGCTGCCAGGCACGCGTAAGATGCTGGCTTCGTGGAACGCTGCTGCTGCCGCAGCTTCGTAATTAGGTAGAAGTTTTGCTATAATACGATGTATGAGTGAGACAACCAGAGATCCATCAGCCTGGAATTCCGGCATACCTCATTCCCAGGCAATTAGCGACCGCTCAACTGGCGCCGGAGGCAAGGTCTTGTTTGGCCATCACAATCTGGTCGAAAGACTAAAGACTGTTTCCCATTTTAAAGATATGCCCGAAGCAGTGATTGAAGACATCGTTTCATCCGGTCAGATTCTAAATTTTCCCGTCAATTCGGTATTATTTCGGGAAGATGAACCCGCGGCGGGTTTATATGTACTGCTAAGGGGACAGGTGAACCTGTGCAAAATCGGAATACGCGGTCAGGTTACCATAATAAACATTATCAAGCCTGTGATCATGTTTAATGAGGTCACTGTGATCGACGGCGATTCCAATCCAGTCACATCGATCGCCGCAAAAGATTGCACGACCTGGCGAGTTTCATACGAGCGATTCCAATTGCTTTTGCAGCGTCACTCTGTTGTTGGCACCAGCTTGTTAAAAATGTTGGTGGCGCGTAACCGCGCTATGCTCCGGCTTTATGAGGATTTAATCGACCGGCCCGTACTGGCACGCACTGCCAAGGCATTATTATTCCTGAGTCAGAATGGACAACAACCGATAAATCGGAGCCATTGTCCAAATTCTCTGATTGCAGCCCTGGCTGCCACTGTTCCGGAAGCTGTCAGCCGCTCGATAAAAACACTTAGAGCCCAGGATATTATCGAGTGCACTAGGACGCGGATTATAACGAAAAACCCAGAAGAGCTAATCAAATGGGCGATGATCGATCCGATCATCTGGACGACGAACTGATCGCGAAAATTTTGCCTCACTCGCATCACATTTAGCAGCCAGGTGTGGCTGTCCAAAATCGACTTTTGGACAGCCACACTTTTTTTAGATGCCTTTTATGAAACCTGAATTCGAGCAAGCCATTTTAATTGATTTCTGCCATGTTCGGAATATCATAAGCCAGATGAATCGTCATTGACGGCTCTCAATTTGATAAAAGTTTCTTGATTTGTAGTGGTTCTTGAAGTTGACCAAAAATTGGCGTTCAAGAATCTTTTGACATATTGACAAATGTCATTTACTTCGACCAACAAATGGAACATAATACCAATAAAGGAAGCTGCCATGTTCACCATGAATAATTTGTTTCTTCTGCTCACCGGTCTGCTGGCCGCTTACCTGTGCTGGTATTTCTGGCACAGGTATAACCAACAAAAGAAGATTTACGATCTGTATTATCTGCTGGGTTTCGCAGTCCTCCTCGTTTCAGGGCTATTGCTGATCTTCCTGGGGTTAGGAATTCTGGCCTCGCCCTACGTCTTGACCGTGGCCAGCCTGATCCCCCTTGGTATCTCAATGGGACTCGCCGAACAGTTTTTCCCATCCTGGAAGAAATATTATAAGTGGTTTGCGCTGATCGGCTTTCTGGCAATCGCAGTATCCAGCATCGCCGGTCTGGATACACTCAAAAAGATCGCCGTGCCGCTGTTCCACGGCGTGGCCGGGTTGGTCATCTTTCTCGGTCCATTTTTTGCCAAGGGTGCGCCGAAGGGCTTCTTCTGGGTGGGCATCGGCGGCGCTTTGATTGGATTAGGCGGCATCGCCCTGGCTTTCATCTCGGCTGGCTCTCAACTCCTGTTCTTCAGCCCGGCGCTGGTCATGATGATCCTTACCCCACTGTTGTTCCTGATGACGGGAGCTTTCACCTTGGGATTTACCCGGAGGAGCTGATTTATGAAATTTCTCAAAGATCGTTTCACTTACCTGTTCACATCCACCAAGGGGTTGATCTTGGTGGCAATTGCCATGATCGCCATGGTTACTGCCTTCTGGGGCATGCTCTCCGGCCCAATGGCAGAGTTCGGTGTGCGCGATGTGATCGTACGCACATTTGGCATGGATTTGGTGCAAGTCGAGCGTGAGGGCCGGATCATCATCCTGTACCACTCGATCGCCATGGCTGTCATTGCCATTGAGACCTATATGATCAATGGCCTGCTGAAGATGAAGGCTTTCTTTAAGACTGCAATCAACGCCATCATCACTGCTGGCTATATGCTGACGATGGTTTTTGGGCTGGCCTTTGCCTATTTCGGTCACAACTGGGCCTTCCACGGGCTGTATATTTTCGGACTTTCGCTGATGTTCCTGGCCGGCGTGCTGCTGGTGATCGCCTTGTGGCCCTGGAACTCCGAATATCATGTCACAGATAAAGACTACGCTCACACAAGGCGAGGCGTAGACCTGGAGCGGGTAGCCTTCTTCGCCACTGCTTTAACCACGGTCATCTCTGCTCTGTTTGGCGCGATCCCAGGCTCATTCTTTGGCAACGGCTTCGAAGCATTCCTGGCGGAGAACATCATCCGCCTCCCTGAAAAGACGACGATGGAGTACTCGATCATCGGTCACCTGCATATCATGCTGGCGTTAATTGCCATCATGATCACCCTGATCATTGGTCGCTGGCTGAATTTCAGGGGCATCCTGCATAAGTTTGCTATGCCGTTGATGATCCTTGGCACGATTGTGCTTAATATAGGCGTCTGGGGTGTGGTCACTCCGCTCGAACCGGTCGCTCACATGATCATCTATGTCGGCGCTACACCTTCTATGTTAGCTGCGCTGCTCCTGCTCATCTGGAGCTGGCGCATGCTGATCCGCGAAGGCACCTCTTCAATCCCAAAACCCCGCTTCAGCCAGAAGCTCAACGCCCTGCTGCATGACCCGCTTAAATTCGGCCCAACCTGGCAGATGCTCTTCATGAACTTTACCACCAGCGGCATCGGCATCTTCATGGCGATCCGCTTGGATGAGATCTTCCGTGTCTGGCCGGCGCGCGAAGAACGTATCGAGCTGACCGGTCACTGGCACGTGCTCTCTGCCATCATCGCCACCATCATCCTGCTCTACTACGGCGATATGATCGGTCTTAAAGGCAAAGTCCGCCAATGGTATGGATGGAGCATCATTGTCCTGTCCGATATTGCCTTTGCCGCGGTCACCATCTTCGAGATGAAACGCCTCTTCACCAGCGAGGCCGAACAGCAGCCATTAGTTAATGTCCTGATGTACGTGATGGATTTTGGTCTGGCATTGCTGCTGCTCGTCCTGGCAATTGTGCTGGTATGGCGGTTGGTTGATCTTTTCAAAAAGCGAGGTCGCTGGACCGAAGAGGGAAAACAAGAGCTCTCGCAGGAGGTGATGAAATGAAATCCATCGTTCCTACGATCATCTTCTTGAGCATTTTACTGGCTTCATGCTCCTCGGTCGACTTGAATGCCTCCATGCCCGCCTTTGATCCGGGGTTAGATACCAACTCCTGGGCGCAGATCCCGGCTGGTCAGTTTTATTTCGGCCAGCACGATGATGTTGAGACCACCCCAGCTTACGAGATCATGCTCGGCGACGTGACCACCGCCCAATATGCCGACTTCCTTAACAAGGCATTGGCTGAAGGCTTCGTCAGGGTAGATGGGAATCAGGTCGTCGGTTTCTACCCTGGCGACGAATTCCATGGCGTTAAGCATGAGGAACGCATCGACCCGGGTGATTGGATCTTCATTCCTCTGGACGATCCATCCCAGCGCATCAAATTTGATGGCAGTTCCTTCATTGTCCAGCCCGGCTACGAGAATCACCCGATGACCATGGTCTCCTGGTTTGGGGCATGGGGCTACTGCGGATTTAACGGTTGGCGCCTTCCTACTGAAATGGAGTGGGAGAAAGCCGGTCGGGGTACCGATTCCCGCCCCTTCCCCTGGGGCGAAGAAATCCAGCGTGAAAATGCCAACTTCTATCACAGCCGTGATCCATTTGAGGATATGAACACGTACGGTTCGCGCACCAGCCCGGTTGGTTTCTACAACGGGCAGACCTACGATGGTTATCAGACTCTCGATTCCGCTTCCCCGTATGGGTTATATGATATGGCCGGGAACGTCTGGCAGTGGACTGGGGATGTATACGAGGGCATGCACTATCGTTTCATGCGTGGCGGCTCGAAAGATACCTATGAAATGGACCTGCGTTTGTGGGTTCGTAACAACGCCACCCCAACCTACTTCAGCCCTGGGGTCGGCTTCCGCTGTGCGAGGTAAGTTTTGGAAACCTGCGGCTGTGCAGTTGACCTGAAATTGTTCCGAGGATGCGATCCATGAAATCGGTTAAGATAAAGCTATCTCTCTACTGGTCGCTCATCAAGAGCCTGCAAACCGGATTGCTGCTTGCCACCGGCGTGGCCGGCTACCTCACAGTTCGCTGCCCGATAACTAACTGGCAGACGCTGCTCAGTTTGACAGGCAGCCTGTTCCTGGCAATCAGTGGCAGTACCGTTCTAAATATGTGGTACGACCGCGATCTCGATGGGCGCATGCAGCGTACATCCTTGCGTCCGATTCCATCTGGGAAGGTCAGCCCCCGGGAGGCTTTCTGGCTTGGGTTCGGCTTATCTGCCATCGGGGTCGGTTGGGCGTTGGCCTTGGATTGGCTGTTCGGGGTGATCGTCTTTGCGGGTTTGTTTTTCGACGTAGCTATCTACACCATCTGGCTCAAACGACGCACCCCATGGTCGATCGTGTGGGGCGGCATCTCAGGAGGCATGCCCATCCTGGCCGGGCGTGCCCTGGGGGTTGGGCATATTGACGGGATCGGTATCTTGCTGTCGCTGGCAGTCCTCTTCTGGATCCCCACGCATATCATGACCTTCAGCGTGCGTAATTTCGATGACTACCAGCGCGCCGGGATCCCTACCTTTCCCGCCAGCTACGGTTTCCAGATCACCCGCTGGATTATCGCCGTATCCAGCCTGCTGGCAGCCCTATCTATTGCTCTGGCCGCGATTGGCATGGGGATCACCTTGGGCTACCTGCGCGTGCTGATCGTTCTATCGGTTGGTTTATTGGTCTTGGCGTTGGGCAGCCTGGCGCGACCCTCCGAGCGGGCCAATTTCGGCTTGTTCAAATACGCATCGCTTTACATGCTTAGCGCGATGTTACTGCTGGTGATCTAGCCGGCTAACCTGATGATAAAAATTTGGCCGGGACTACTTTCAATACCCTGTTTAAGCAGGCAGCGATGGTAAAAATGACTGCAGTC
>JAYRNN010000351.1:0-7218 GCA_041912175.1 Anaerolineales bacterium
CCGATCAATTTTCATAATGTCTGCTCTCCATAACTCAACACGTAGAAGCTGCGGGGAAAATTCCCAGGCAGGTAAATGAAATCAGTCGCCATGAAACCCAGTGCGAATAACCTTTCGAACAGAGCGCGCGTATGGTATCGCCAGGCAAGCGCCAACTGCTTATTGTTAGCTCTCAAGCGCTGAAAGTCAGACGGGATTTCCAATAATAGAATAGAATCACTTTCAATATCAATCACGAGTCTACCGGTTTGATTTGCATCGAGAGGCAAAGGCAACCCTTCAGGCCCAATTTGTGTGGGGTTGATGATCTTAATTTCGGCTGCCAAAAAGTGAGCCAAGTCTAATTGTACCCGCGCCCGCTTGCTCAAACGCCGGTTAACACGCTCAGTATTTACCCACCAATCGACTTGAAATCGATCTGAAGGCAAACCTGAATTTAAGCCATCGCGCATTTCACCATAAGCGTTGGGGAGGTAGGAATTACACACCGCCCCCAGGAGTGCAATATTTAGATTCGCATTCTGGCTAAGCAGAGGGTCATATGTCCAGGTTATGCGATCGATCCCTTGGTGGCGGACCATCTGCCATTGGGCTCGTTTAAGTGCATAACCGATCCCAAATCCCCGAAATGAAGGATGGACCGCCAGCATATGCGAGCAATGCTTCAAGCGTGGGCCATCCGGCGTGTGATATAACCCTGGAAAACCGAATACGAAACCAACCAGCGTGGATTCATACGCAGGATCATTTTCAGCAGATGATAAAAAAGTGGCTTTCTCTGGATTATCGGAGCCGTCGATTCGCGCCCGCTGATATGCTCCCAAAACGAGTCCACCATTGTGCGCCGCGGTGACGAATAGATGTCCAGGTACGATATCCGCATCATTCCCTGACCAAACAATTCTCTGAAGATCTTCTACCAATTCCATCTCTTGCGCATTTTCAAGAACCCGCAATTGGAATAAATTATTGAATCGGTTCATCAGGCATTTACAATCTCAGCCAATCGGAAAATTCTTCAATACATTAACTTCGTCTGCGCAGCAGAACCCGCGCTAGTGAAACACGCCAATTTCGCCCTTGTAAATATACCAGGCGTTGCGACATTCGTGACGGCATAATTCCAAATATACGCGGCATCGTATCTAAGGAAGTAGTCCTGTTTGCTGCCAGATAATCCAGCCAATAAACAGTGGTTGGAAAACCAGGAAATAATGTCTCGAGCAATACGGTAAACCCACGCAAGTAGGGAGGAAAAATACTAACCATATTCCGCCGGGTCTGGGTGTTTTGCATCACCATGTCGACGATCTGGCGAAATGAAAGATACTCTGGTCCACCAACCTCTAGCGTACGGTTGTATAACTCGGGCTCTTCGAGCGCCCAGACCAGACTCGCTACCAAATCCTCGACCCAAATTGGTTGAAGCAAGATCTGCCCGTTACCTGGGATAAAAAAGATATATGGGATCGCCGATAAAATACGTGCAATCCCGGTGGTTAAGCCATCGTTTTGACCGAAGACAACCGCCGACCTGATGATGATGTAGTTTAAGCCGCTGCGACGAATCGTTTCTTCAGCAATTGCTTTCGCTTTGAGTACAGGGAAAGCAGAGGCGCGATCTGCCCCTAAATGGCTGATAAAAAACAGGCGCTTTACACCTGCATCTACAGCCGCGTCCACAACAGAACGAGTACCCTGAATTTCGATCTCCATCAAACTCGAGCGCGCCCCTTGTCGTTCACTACTCGCCAGATGATAAACCGTATCTACCCCTACCATTGCCGCTCTTAAGCCCCGTTCATCTGATAAACCACTCACGGCAACTTCTACGGGTACGCCTGGAGGCAAACCTGGAGAGCGTGGAGAAGGCCGTATCAAAGTACGCACGGGATATCCCATTTCCGTCAAATGGCGAATGAGCGCTCTGCCTATAAAACCTGTTCCACCTGTTATAAGAATCATCGGCTTATGATTATAGCATGTTGACGCAATCTCAATTCCTGTGATCCGTTGCATCTATCCCGCATCGATTTCTTGCCGTCAATGCCGATGCTAATTAACGCTACGACAGATGAAAGTCGTTTTGTAAAGAATATTCCGCGAATCCTTTTTTAAACATTTCTTATTCTTTATTCATGGTAGACTTGTTCATAATCACACACCAGGAGAGCGCATATGAACCCAGGTTATTACCGTTTTCCTACCATCCATGATACGAGCATCGTTTTCGTCTGCGAAGATGATCTGTGGATGGTTCCTGTCGACGGTGGAATTGCTCATCGCTTGACTGCTAATCTTGGGGAGATTTCTCGACCATGGTATTCGCCAGATGGCAGCCATCTGGCATTTGTTGGCAGGGAAGAAGGTCAACCAGAAATTTATGCTATACCTGCTGAAGGTGGATCTGCTCAACGGTTGACTTTTATGTCTGGCGCTTTATGTCTCACAGCCGGATGGACGCCAGACGGCAAGGTGATTTTCGCAAACAGCGCTGAGCATTGGTATCTGCGCTTCACCCACCTTTATACCGTCGATTTGAATGGAAACCTTCCAGAGAAACTCGACTTCGGCCTGGCGCGTGCAATTGCATTTGGGCCAAATAGAGGTATCGTTCTCGGCCGCAACACGGACGATCCGGCGCGTTGGAAGCGATATCGAGGTGGAACAGCCGGCCAATTCTGGATCAAGGAGCCTGGCGGTGATGATTTTCGCCCATTCCTGGATTTAAAGAGTAACCTCGCTTCTCCATTATGGTTGGGGGAAACGGACAATACTAGTCGAGTATATTTTATCTCGGACCATGAGGGTGTTGGAAACCTATATTCCGTTACGCCGTCCGGCGATGATATCCAACGCCATACGAACCATGATGATTTCTATGTGCGCAATGCGAATAGCGATGGAAAGCGTATCGTCTATCATGCGGGCAGTAAAATCTATGTCTATGACCCAGCATTTGATCAAAGCACCCAGGTAAATATCCAGTTTCATTCACCGCGCACTCAGCGCAGCCGGAAATTTGTAGAACCAGGCCGTTATCTTCGCGGCTGGAATCTTCACCCCCAGGGACAGGCAGTTGCCATTACAACGCGTGGAAAGTTGTACAGCTTCAACAATTGGGATGGCGCCGTTTCACAGCACAGTGAGGCAGATGGAGCAGCCTCACTTTCCAACCACCAAACTGGAGTGCGTTACCGCCTACCACAATGGTTGAATGATGGGAAGCGTATCTTGGCAGTCACAGACCAGGGAGGCGAAGAGCGGTTTATTATTTTCGCTGCCGACCAAAGCGCTTCCAATTCGCTGCCCGATATAGATATCGGCAGACCTGAAGCTGTGGCAATTAATCCACGCAAGGATCAAATTATTTTTAGCAACCACCGCTATGAGATTTTCTTCCTCGATCTTGTCTCACATGAGCTCTGTTTAATCGATCGTGGGCGTACCACCCTCATTAACGGATTCGCATGGTCCCCTGATGGAGAATGGGTCGCCTATAGTGTATCCATCTCAATGCATACCCAGGTCTTAAAATTATGGAAAGCTAGCACGGGTGAAACATTCCCACTCACAAGACCCATCCTGCGAGATGTAGCCCCGGCATTCGACCCAAAAGGAAAATTTATCTTTTTCTTATCGTATCGAACTTTCGATCCAGTTTATGATAACCTGCATTTTGACCTGGGTTTCCCTATGGGTATGAAGCCATATCTGATCACCTTGCATAAGGACACCCCATCACCCTTTATTCCCAGACCCCAACCCGAAACAAATCAAGGCAAAGAAGAGGATAAAGGCGAAAATAAGAACGCGGCCGCAGATCAAACTCCACAACAATCTGATCAACAAAAAGAAGCTTCAGACGCAGAAGCAAGTAATCCGATCCAAATCGATATTGAAGGAATTGAAGACCGGATACTTGGATTTCCGATCCCAGAAGGAATTTATGGGCGTATCTTTGGACTTGAGAACGGAAAAGTACTATATTCTCGCTTTCCAATCCAAGGAACCGTAGATCAGGACGATTTTAATGAGGCGGGCTCAAAAGGATCCTTGTTGGTTTACAATTTCGAGGAACAAAAAGAAGAATCCCTTATTTCTGGAATTTCCGATTTTGGAGTCTCCCAAAATTCCAAATGGATGATTTACCGAACTGGCAATCGACTGCGGGTATTGAAAGCTGGTGAAAAGCCAAATGGGGATGGAGATGCCCCGAGTCGAAAAACCGGCTGGTTAAACCTCTCCCGGGTGAAAGTCCCGGTAATCCCGGGAGCAGAATGGCGTCAGATGTTTCGCGAAGCATGGCGATTGCAACGTGACCAGTTTTGGAATCCAGATATGTCCCAAATTGACTGGGTTGCTATACACGATCGTTACTTACCGCTCGTCGATCGCGTGAGCAGCCGGTCAGAGTTCTCAGACTTAATGTGGGAAATGCAGGGTGAGTTGGGCACCTCCCACGCTTATGAATTCGGCGGCGATTATCGACCTGAGCCAGGGTACCATCAGGGTTTCCTAGGCGCAGATTATACATTCGATGACCAGAAAAAGGCCTGGAAGATTTCCCATATTTATCAGGGAGATTCCTGGAACCCGCGCGCCGATTCGCCGCTCAGACAGACTGGGATTAATCTCGTTGAAGGCGATTATCTGGTCGCGATCGATGGTCATCCCTTAACTCAAACCTTTCCTCCTTCAGCCGCCTTAGTCAACCGGTCGGGTGATGAAGTAACCCTGACGATCCTTCGCGAACCCGCGCAATCGCCAGAACCGGATACACCATCCAAGGGCAATCCCCAGCTCACCATTACGGTCAAAACATTGGTGAGTGAAAATCCAGCCCGCTATCGTGAATGGGTCGAAAACAATCGAGCCTATGTACATACCGCGACACAAGGTCGGGTAGGCTATCTTCATATTCCTGATATGATGGGATATGGCTATGCCGAATTCCATCGCGGGTATTTAGCAGAAATTGATCGCGAAGGCTTAATTATCGATGTGCGCTTCAATCGCGGCGGGCATGTATCGGCCTTATTGTTGGAAAAATTATCCCGCCGACGTATCGGGTACGACCAATCTCGCTGGAGTCAACTCCCAGAACCCTATCCGTCCGATTCTTTGCTTGGCCCAATGATTGCAATAACAAATGAATATGCCGGCTCGGATGGAGACATTTTCTCGCACGGTTTCAAGCTTATGAAGCTAGGTCAATTAATCGGAAAACGCACCTGGGGAGGCGTAATCGGCATCGACCCCCGCCTACCACTTGTCGATGGCACAATGACCACCCAACCAGAGTACTCTTTCTGGTTTACGGATGTAGGCTGGGGTGTTGAGAACTACGGTACTGACCCTGACATCGAGGTAGATATAACCCCTAACGATTATGCACGCGGTATCGACACCCAGCTCGATCGAGCAATCCAAGAAATCCTGCACATCCTGACGGATAATCCACCCTCCCTGCCCGATCTTTCCAACCGTCCAAGCCGGGCGCTACCCAGGTTGCCCAAAAACTCCTGAATTAAATCAATGCCGTTATCATTCTCGAAAGGAAACTATCGCACATGAAAATTTTGATTGCCGCCGATATGGAAGGAGTTTCAGGCGTGGTACATTGGGACCAGGTGAATCCCAATCATAGCGAGTATGGTCGCTTCCGGAAGATCATGACTGGAGACGTCAACGCAGCTATCCGAGGCGCCATTTCTGCTGGCGTAGATGATATCATCGTTTCGGATGGCCATAATTCAGGTCGAAATATCCTGATCGAGGAGCTAGAACCACGCGCGCGTTTAAATTCCGGGAGTCCGTCGCCATTATCTATGGTTCAAGGCATCGATGATCGTGTAGATGGCGTTTTCTTCATCGGCTATCATGCCATGATTGGCACCCCTCAAGCTATCCTGGAGCACACCTGGTCCGATGAACGCGTAGCAAATTTCTGGTTAAAAAGCGCCGATCAAACCGAATTCAAACCTTATGGCGAGATTGGCCTTAATGCCGCTGTATGCGGCCATTTTGGCGTCCCTATCCTGATGATTTCGGGGGATCACGCCGCCTGCAATGAGGCCAGCGTACTCCTGGGCGAGATCGATACTGCGGTAGTCAAATGGGCTTCCGGAAGAATGGCTGCCCAATGCCGGTCGATCGAAGAAGCCCAAAATCTAATCCAACATACCGCCCAAAATGCAATCTTGCGATTAATGAGTAGCCGAGAACACCAGCAACCCGTGAAACATTTGACGCTTCAACCGCCGATTAGCATGGCGATCGACTTCGTACAATCCGAAATGGCAGATAAGGCTTCGTTGTTGCCAGGCGCCCATCGAAATGGGCGGAGGATCGAATATACTGCCTCTGATATGATTTCCCTTTATCGCGCTTTCCGTAGCTTAATTACCCTGGCAAGATAAAAAGGCTGCCAGCCTGACTCAGACCAACACAAATTATTGGAGGTACTCTCTATGTCATTTGTCGAAGTAAATGGCTGCCAAATGTATTATGAGTGCTTCGGCGAGGATGTGTCTGATAAAACGCCGATAATTCTGATACACGGCTCTACTCAAACTGGGAGCTCTTGCTGGCAGTTGGCAGCGGAGCTCCTGGCGCGCCAATATCGAGTATTCGTGCCAGACTGTCGGGGACACGGCCAGAGCAGCAATCCTGATCATAGTTATTCCTTTAATGAAATGGCAGCCGATATCGCTGGTTTCGTAGCCAAGCTCGGTTATAAACGCGCTCACATCATCGGTCACAGCAATGGCGGTAATGTCGCGCTGGTAACCCTCCTCGAACATCCAAACATCGTTCAGAGCGCAGTTTTACAAGCAGCCAACGCTTTTGTCAGCGCCGACCTTCTCGAAAAAGAACCAGCCATTTTTGATCCAGATCGAGTAGCCAGGGAGGCGCCAGGCTGGAAAGATGAAATGATTGCCTTACACGGCTCAACGCATGGTTTTGATTACTGGCGCGATCTATTACAGATGACAGTAAAAGAGATCATCCGTGAACCGAATTACTCGCCGGAAGATCTTCACAAGGTCGAAATCCCAACATTGGTGGTTCAAGGCCAAAACGATCGTGTCAACGCTCCGGCAAAGCATGCCCAATTCATCGCTAAAAATATCCCTTATGCAGAGCTGTGGTTGCCGGCAGACACCGGGCACAATGTTCATGAGGAAGCTTTGTTTACGTGGATTGAACACATTA
>JAYRNN010000352.1:0-19851 GCA_041912175.1 Anaerolineales bacterium
CCTGGCCTCGCCGGAAAACCTGGCCTCGCCGGAAAACCTGGCCTCGCCGGAAAACCTGGCCTCGCCGGAAAACCTGGCCTCGCCGGAAAACCTGGCGTACGTGATTTATACCTCCGGGTCAACCGGGCGGCCGAAAGGGGTGCTCTTACAGCACGCTGGCCTGACCAACCTGGTGCAGCAGCAGATGCGTGGTTTTGGACTGGATGCGCATAGTCGTGTATTACAATTTGCCTCCTTCAGCTTCGATGCCTCCGTGTCTGAAATTTTTATGGGTTTGCTTTCCGGCGGCTGCCTGGTGTTAACCCCCCAGGAGATGCTGACCTCCGCCCCGGATTTGCTTGACGTGATGCGCGACCAGGCCATCTCTACGATCACCCTGCCGCCGTCTTTGCTGCGTGTTTTAGACGTTGCACAATTCAGCGCCTCCCTGGCTGATAGCGACGCGTCTGCCGGCCAGGCGCCTCTGCCGGCGTTTACGACGTTAATCTCCGCTGGCGAGGCCTGCCCACGCGAGGTCGCCGAGCGCTGGTCGGCCGGCCGGAAGATGTTCAACGCCTATGGGCCGACAGAAGCGACCATCGGACCCACCTATTACCCGGTTCCTGAACCGCAGGCGCTGCCCCCCTCGGGCTTGGCGCCGATCGGCAAGCCGATCCCGAATATGGAATTGTACCTGCTGGATAAGAACATGCAGCTCGTCCCGGCCGGGGTTCCCGGCGAGATCTACCTGGGCGGGATCGGGCTGGCGCGCGGTTACCTGAACCGTCCAGAGCTCACAAGCGAGAAATTCGTCCTCAACCCGTTCGCCGGTGAGCGTTCAACTGCGGGAGAGAACACCGCACCGGTAAAGAACACCGCATCTCAAGATCAACGCCTGTACCGCACCGGCGACCTGGCGCGCTACTTGCCCGATGGCAACATCGAATATCTGGGCCGGGCGGATTTCCAGGTCAAAGTGCGTGGCTTCCGCATCGAGCTGGGCGAGATCGAGGTGGTCCTGAGCCAGCACCCTGATTTGCTCGAAGCGGCTGTCTGGGTTTGGGAAGATCAGCGAGAAACGCCCGCCGCCGGGGTCAAACGAATCATTGCGTACATTGTCCCCAAGGATGCTGCACAGCCGCCCACCCGGGATCAATTGCGCGATTACTGCAAGGAACGCCTGCCCGAGTACATGCTGCCTGGCGCATTTATCAGCCTGGAAGCGCTCTTGCTGACTGCCAATGGCAAGGTTGACCGGCAGGGGATGCTGCGAGCCTATCCACCCGGCGAACAGCCTGGCGAGCAGGCCAAAGAATACACCCCGCCGGGCGCCCCGGCGGAAAAAATCCTGGCCGATATCTGGTCAGGTCTGTTGGGTCTCCGGCAAGTCGGGATTCACGATAATTTCTTCGAGCTGGGCGGCGATTCGATCCTGTCTTTCCAAGTCATCTCGCGTGCAAAAAGGGAAGGGCTCGAGATCACCTATCGCCAGCTTTTCGAACATCCGACCATCCACGCCCTGGCCAGCCTGGCAGAGGGCCAGGCGAGCGCAGCCGGATCGCAAGCTCGCCGCATGGAAGCGGTCAGCGGCCCGGCTCCCCTGACCCCGGTGCAGCATTGGTTCTTTGAAAACCACGCCGCTGCGCCAAACCAATACAATGCCTCCATCATGGTTGAAGTCCACCTGGCGTTGGATATCGACCTGGTTCAGCAGACCATCGCACAACTGCTCAAGCAGCATGACGCGCTGCGCACCCGTTTCGAGAAGTCAGATTTATCCTCGCCAGCGCCCGCCGCCGAGCAGCCTGGGCTGGGCTGGCGGCAGGTCTTTGATGATTCGGTCGCCGACGAAACGCCCATTTTGACAGTTGATCTATCCCACCTGGACCCGGCCGAACAATCCAGGGAATTGAACGCCCGAGCGGATGCGGTTCAGGCCAGCCTCGATATCTCAAAACCGCCCTTGCTGCGCGTGGTTCATTTCAAGCTGGGCGAGGCGCAACCTCAAAAACTGCTCTTCATTTTCCACCACCTGGTTTTTGACGGTGTTTCAGCGCGTATCATCGTGGAAGATTTCCTGAGCCTGTATTTGCAATTGCTGAGCGCGGCAGGCTCGGGGGCCGCCGCTCCGGCGCCCGCGCTGCAACTGCCGCCCAAATCCACTTCGTACAAGGAATGGGCAGAGCGGCTTCAGGCGTATGCGCAGACCGACCTGCTGCAGGGCGAGCTCGATTTTTGGCTGCAAACCTGCTCTGCCGGCGCCTCTGTGACCGGCGGTCGTTTGCAGCCCGATTACCCGCACGGCAAGAATACCTATGGGCTGGCCGATACGCTGACCTTATCGCTTGCTGCGCATGAAACCGCCGTCATCGTCAACCGCATCCCGGCCCGCAATAAGGTGAGCGTGAATGTCGTGCTCTTAACCGCCCTGGCGCGCGCCATCAACGCCGTGTGCGGGGAGGGTAGCCTCTACCTGGAATTGGAAGGGCATGGGCGCGAAGAGATCGCCGGCGCCCCGCTGGAAGGGGTCGATTTATCCCGCACGGTCGGTTGGTTCACGGCCATCTATCCATTTTCATTGGATATCGGCGGGCTCGCCTCCACCGGGGAGCAATTGGCGGCCGTCTCTGACCGGCTGCAGCACATCCCTCATCGTGGGATCGGCTACGGCGTGCTGCGCTATCTGTCGCCTGATGTGCAGGCGCGCGAACGGCTGGCCGCCGGCCCGCAGCCGGAGATTAACTTCAACTACCTGGGCCAATTCGAATCCACCGGCCTGGATACAGGCAGTACGCCATTGCCGGCTCAAATCGCCGATCAGCGCGCTGCCCTGGGGCCCGCCCTAGGGCATACCCAAGGGCCTCCTTTCCGGATTGTCAACGAGACGGCCGGCGCAGAGCAGGCGCCCGACAGCCAACGCAGCGCTTTGTTCGATATCGTGGCGGTGATTAATGCGGGCTTATTGGGCGTGCGCTGGGTATATAGCAAAGGCCTCTTCCGCCGTGAGAGCGTCCAACGCATCGCTGATGCGTTCATGGACGAGCTTTGGAAACTGGCAGACGAATATAAACATATAGATGAAGAAGCCCCTGCATTAGAAGAAACCCAGTTGGGCGAGCCGGCCATGGAAGACTTTGGCTGGGACCAGAGCGACATGTCGGGGATGCTCGATGCGATCCAGGCCGCACTGGACGACGATGAAAGCGATCTGCAGTAAAGAACACTGCCACAACGATTTCGGTAAAGAACACCGCAAGGCTGAAGAGAATGTTTAATGAAGAATATTGAGAGCTTTTACCCCCTCTCTCCCATGCAGGAGGGAATGCTTTTTCACACGCTGTTCGACCCTGGGTCAGGGGTGTATATCGAGTTGTTCAGCGTTCATCTGCGCGGCGCCGTCGATGCAAAGTTGTTTGAGCAGACCTGGCAAAAAAGCGTCGAGCGTCACCCTATCCTGCGCACAGCCTTTGTTTGGGAGAATGTCAAGGAGCCCATCCAGGTCGTCCACCAGCAGGTACGCCTGCCGTTCCTGTTTGAAGATTGGCGGGCGCAAACAGCCCAGGAGCAGGATGACCGGCTGGCGGAATATCTCCAGGCCGAACGCAAACGCGGCTTTGACCTGACCAAGGCGCCATTGATGCGCCTGGCCTTATTCCAGACCGGCGAGCAAGCTTATAATTTTGTCTGGGTGCACCATCATATCCTGTTGGATGGCTGGTCGATCCCGATCTTGTTGGGTGAAGTCCTGGCGCGCTACAATGCCTTGAAACGCGGTACCGAGCTATGGCTTCCACCGGTGCGCCCCTTCCGAGACTATATCGTGTGGTATAAACGCCAGGACCTGTCCGCCAGCCAGGCTTTCTGGAGAAAAAAGCTGGCCGGGTTTAGCGCCGCTACGCCGCTGCCGGCCGCCCGCATTGATGGCGGTACAGACCACGGCGAGGAGGGGGCGGAGTTCGATAGCGATGAAATCTACTTGCCGGATTCGACCTCCTCGGCGATACAGCAATTCGCCCGCAGACACGGGTTGACCTTGAATACCATCGTCCTGGGCGCCTGGGGCATCTTGCTCGGGCGTTACAGCCATGAAGACGAGGTGATCTTTGGCACGACGGTCTCAGGCCGCCCACCGGATTTAACCGGTTCAGAGAACATGCTGGGGCTCTTCATTAATACCCTGCCGATGCGGGTTGCCCTTCCGGGCGAGGCGGGGGTGGTCGCCTGGCTTAAACAATTGCAGGCCGCACAGGTGGAGATGCGCCAGTATGAATATACCCCGCTCTTGCAGATCCAATCCTGGAGCGAGGTCCCGCGCGGGGCGGCATTGTTCGAGAGCCTGATGGTCTTCGAAAATATTCCTTTCGGGGGCCTGGGCGAAGAAAGGGCGGATGACTTCTTGATCGAAGGCGGGCAGAGCGCCACATTTGCCAATTTCCCGCTCACCCTGGTCGCCGCCCCCGGCAGCCAGATCAGCCTGAAAATAACCTATAACACCCATTGGTATGCCGCCCCGACCATCCGGCGCATGATCCTGCACATGCAAACCATCCTCGAGGGGCTGATCGCCGACCCAAACAGGGCGCTGCAAAAGGCGCCCATGCTAACGGCCCAGGAGCGGCGCCTGCTCCTGGAAGAATGGAGCCACACCCCCGGCGTAGCGCACGATGAAGGCTGCGTGCATACCTTGTTCGAAGCGCTGGCCAGGGCGCAGCCCGATGCCCTGGCGGTCACACATGCCGGCGCGGGGCGGACCCAATCCCTGACTTACGCGGCGTTAAATGAGCGGGCAAATCGCCTGGCCTGCGACCTGCAGGCGCGTGGGGTAGGCCCTGAAACCCTGGTGGGCATTTGCGTGGAGAAAAGCCTGGAGATGGTGGTCGGCTTGCTGGGCATCCTCAAGGCCGGCGGAGCTTACCTGCCGCTGGATCCCACCTATCCCCAGGAGCGCCTGGCCTACATGCTGCACGACTCCGGGGTCAAGATTTTACTTACCCAGGAGAAATTGGCCCCGCGCCTGGCAGAAATTACAGGGGCGGGGGAACGCCAGGTGATTTGCCTGGATCGGGAGCAGGAGGTCAGCCTGCCAGGGTCGCCCGGTGCAGCCAACCCCGAGAGCGGCGAGAAGCCTACCTACCTGGCGTCGCCGGAAAACCTGGCCTCGCCGGAAAACCTGGCGTATGTCATCTATACCTCTGGCTCCACCGGGCGACCGAAGGGAGTGCTCTTGCAGCATGCCGGGCTAACCAACCTGGTGCTGGAGCAAATCCGCGCTTTTGGGGTCGACGCGCAGAGCTGTGTATTGCAACTGGCCTCCTTCAGCTTCGACGCCTCGGTGTCGGAAGTTTTCATGGCCCTGTTGTCCGGCGGCAGGCTGGTAATCGCCGGCCAGGAGCAGGTGGCTGGGTTGGATGGCCTGCTCGAGGTGATGAAAACGCAGGGCGTGACCACGGTCACGTTTCCGCCGTCGCTGTTGCGCGCTCTGGACGAGCGCCAGGTGCGTGAAGAACTTCCCGCATTGCAGACGATTATCTCGGCCGGTGAGGCCCTGGGCAAAGACCTGGCCATCCGCTGGGGAGCCGGGCGGCGCATGTTCAACGCCTATGGACCCACCGAAGCGACGATCGGGCCGACCTTCTTCCCGGTGGAAGTGGAAGACGGCAAGCTCAAGGGAGCGCCGCAGGGCGCCAAGACGACCCCGATCGGCAGGCCGATCGCCAATATGGAAGTATACCTGCTCGACGCATCCCAGGAGATGACCCCGGTCGGTGTGCCGGGGGAGATCACCCTGGGCGGGGTAGGCCTGGCGCGCGGTTATCTGCACCAGCCCGAATTGACGGCTGAGAAATTCATCGCCCACCCCTTCAAACCCGGCCAACGCCTGTACCGCACCGGCGACCTGGGGCTTTTCCTGCCGGATGGGAATATCGAATACCTGGGTCGGGTGGATTTTCAAGTCAAGGTGCGCGGTTTTCGCATCGAGTTGGGCGAGATCGAAAGCGCGCTCAACGAAGCGCCTGGGGTTAAGGAAGCCGTGGTAATCGCCCGCGAAGATACGCCCGGTGAAAAGCAGTTGGCGGCTTATATCGTCTGCGATTCAGAAAGCCACGCCGGCGGCAGCCTGGACCTGGACACCGGCGCGCTGCGCAGTTACCTCAAAACCAGGCTTCCCGATTACATGCTGCCCGGGGTCTTTGTGCGCCTGGAAAGCCTGCCGTTAACGCCCAACTTGAAGGTGGACCGTAAAGCGCTGCCCAAGCCAGATGGGGCGCGCCTCGCCCAAAAAACCGCTTACGTCGCCCCACGCACCCCGCGTGAGCAGGCGCTGGCCGAGATCTTCGCCCAAGTTTTAAAGCTTGAACGGGTCGGCGTCCTGGATAACTTCTTTGAAATGGGCGGCGATTCGATTTTATCTCTGCAAGTGATTTCACGCGCCAAAAAAGAAGGCCTTGAGCTCACCCATCGCCAGCTTTTTGAGACTCCCACCATCCAGGAGTTGGCCAGGTCGCCTGGGGGAGCGACCCTTACGCCGGCCGAACAAGGCCTGGTCTCCGGCCCGGCGCCTCTATCCGCCGCCCAGCGCGAATTCTTTGAGCTGCACGGCGCTGCGCCGCATCATTTCAATACCTCGATTATGTTTGAAGTGAGCCAGCAGGTGGATGTGGGCGCCGTGCAACGCGCATTAGAAGCGATCCTTGATCACCATGATATCCTTCGTGCTCGTTTCTCGCCATCGGAAGCCGGTTGGCAACAGCAGATCGAATGCGGTAAAGAACACCGCGCAGAGACCGGGGATTTGCCATTTTTGCAGGTCGATTTCTCCGCGGTCGCTCCCGCCGAACAGATCGAGAAGATTCACCGGCATGCGATTGAGGTTCAGTCCGGCATGAACCTGGAGCAGCCGCCCTTGATGCGCGTCGTCCATTACAACCTGGGCGAGGCGGCTCCCAACCGCCTGTTTTTTGTCTTTCACCATCTGGTGTTCGATGGCTTTTCGATCCGCGTCTTTGTGGAAGATTTCCTGACCGCCTATATGCAAATTTTAACCGGCCAGCCGGTACAGTTGCCCGCCAAAACAACTTCGTATAAGGCCTGGTCAGAGAGCCTGAGCGCGCTTGCTCAAACGGATCTGATCGCCGGCGACCTGCCTTATTGGACTCAGCTTGGCCAACGCGCTGGCGAGACGGCTGCATTTGGCCGGGCTTCCCTGAATATCGATCGTCCGCAGGGGCAGAATACCTATGGATTGGCCAGGCATGTGACCGCAACTATAAGTAAACCGGAGACGGAAACCTTAATTCACAAAATACCGCTCAAATATGGCGTCGGCGTGCAGATCGTGCTGATCACCGCTTTGCTGCGTACATTTGAGCGCCTCGCTTTGCCAGGCGAGACGAACGCTGCCGCCTCAGCCCCTGATTTTGCGCCCGCCATGTTGCTCGAGCTGTTTGGGCATGGGCGGGAGCAAATCCAAGGCACGCCGCTGGAAGGCATGGACCTGTCGCGTACGATCGGCTGGTTCACCTCGATCTATCCGTTTTACGTAGCGCTCGATCGCTCGCTGACCACCCAAGAGGTGCTAAAATATGTCGCACAGCAATTCGAGCGTATCCCGCAGCATGGGATGAGCTATGGCCTGCTAAAATACCTGCGCCAGGATCCGGCGATCCGGGAACAGATGGCGCGCATCCCGCAGCCGGAAGTTGGTTTTAACTACCTTGGCCAATATGACCAGAGTGGGGTAGCGCTTCCGGATGCGCAGCCGGTCGATCGGGCCGCAGGCGCTGCGCCGATCCGGGTGGTCGAGCAGGCGCCCGGCTACGAACAAGATCCTGATAGCCCGCGCAGTGAAGTCTTGAATGTGGTCGCCGTGGTGAGCGGCGGGCAGCTTGGCGTGCGCTGGTTGTACAGCCAGGACATGTATCAACCAGAAACCATTGAGAAAATGGCTGGACTCTATCTTCAAGAATTGCGAAAGATCATCACTGGAAATAATTTATGAATACACCGACCGGGTTCACAAAGAGCGATTGGTTCCAACTTCTTCGCGACGTCAAGCATAGCGTTGACCGCAAGTATCTTTCACGCGCCTTTCAGGTGACGGTATTTAGCTATTTGAATTCACGCTACCTGAAACAAGAAAAGCGGATGTACGAGGATGGCTATTCGAAAGCCGAAATCAAACAACCGATTTTTATCCTGGGTCACTGGCGAAATGGAACGACCTTGCTTCACGAGCTGATGGCAGCCGATCCACAATTTGCTTACCCAAACCTGTTTGAAATCTCGCGCCCGCATACCTTCTTATTCCGGGAGCCATTCATTGAGCAGCAGGCCGCTCAGCCGGCCTCGACCCCGCGCCCGATGGATAATATGCTTGTGAATTTCCGCAGCCCCGGCGAGGATGAATCGGCTTTATCCGTGTTATCCCTGCGCTCGCCGATGCTGGCCTGGATGTTCCCTCGCTACGAAGAACATTTCGATCGCTATCTGATCTTTGAAGATGCATCCGCCGAAGATTTGGCGCGTTGGAAGAATGCCATCGTCCTGTTCATGAAGAAGCTGACCTTCCGGTACAACCGCCCCCTGCTCATGAAATCGCCGACCCACACTGCCAGGATTAATATCCTGCTCGACCTGTTTCCCGATGCACGTTTTATCCACCTGCACCGTGACCCTTTCACCGTGTATCAATCGACTTTGAAACTTTACGACACGGCGGTTAAAGGCTCGCATTTACAAGATCGGGCCGATGGGAGCAGCGAAGGCCCGGGCATTATCCGCAGGTATCAAAAAATGTACGCCGCATTTTTCGAGCAGCGCAAGCGTATCCCAGCGGATCAATACGTTGAGATTGCTTTCGAAGACCTGGATAAAGATAAAATCGGCGCAATGCGCGAAATTTATGCGCGTCTTGGCTTGCCCGGTTATGAAAATGCGCTGCCCGGCTTTGAAGCCTATCTCAAGCGCACAGAGAATTATCAAAAGAACCAGCATAAGCCGCTCCCGGAACCCCTGCGCTCTGAACTTGCCGGCGCCTGGGCGGCGTGCTTCGAAGAATGGGGCTACTCGAGCAAGTAGATGGCCGCCACAGCCTGGATTTCGACCCCGAAACACAATCCTCAGGCGCGCCTGCGGCTTTTTTGCTTTCCGTATTCTGGGGCGGCGGCCTCCATCTTTTATTCCTGGTCATCTGTCCTTCCCAACACGATCGAAGTTTGCCCGGTCCAATATCCGGGGCACGGCACGCGGGTCGGCGAGCCGCTGCTCACGGATCTGCCTGGCCTGGTCGAGCAGGCTTACCAGGCCTTGCGCCCCTTCTGGGATAAGCCTTTCGCTTTCTTCGGGCACAGCATGGGCGCATTGGTCAGTTTTGAGCTGGCGCGTTTCCTTTATCGTTCGAACAGCGCCGAGTCAAATCTGGTGGGTTTGTTCGTCTCCGGTCACAACGCGCCGCAGCTCCCGGACCAGATGGAAAACATTCATGATTTGCCCGAGGCGGAATTTATTGAGCGTCTGCGAAAGCTAAATGGCACCCCAGAGGACGTGCTCCAGAACGATGAGCTGCGCGAGCTGGTGATCCCAATCCTGCGCGCAGATTTTAAAATGAGCGAGACATACACCTGCCAACCCTCCACCGCGCTCGCCTGCCCGATCTTTGCCTGCGGCGGGTTGGCGGATATTTATACCTCACGTGAGGGGCTGGAAGCCTGGCGCGTCCATACCTCAAAAGCATTTTCGGCGCGCATGTTCCCTGGCGATCACTTTTACTTGACCGAAGCACGCATCATGCTGTTGCAGGTGATTGCACGCGAATTGAGCCAGTTAACCCCACTTTAAAATATTCACCTTAATTCTTCGTTGCAAATGGATGGCGAATACGTTATAAATTGTAAGGAAGGGTCTTTAATCCTTTCATTTTCAGGTTTATGAACAGGAGGTGAGCATAGCCCAAGCCTCACCCTTACGTATCCGCTTGCTCCGGTAATTTGCACGCCAATGGGAGCAAAATTTGTGGGTTCATCTCTTCTCCCCTACTTTGGATGGTTTATAATGGGGTAAGGAGATCGGTATGTGATGGTGTCGCCGGCTCAAATTGATAAATACTTAATAAAACGCGCTGTGGCAGGCGACTCAGACGCGTTCGGCAGGCTGTATTCGAGCTATCTGGATGCGATTTATCGCTACATTTATTTTCGAGTAGGCGACCCAGCCGATGCGGAAGACCTGACCGAGCTGGTCTTTTTGAAAGCGTATGAGGCCTTGCCGAATTATCAGGAATTTGGCAACCCCTTTTCAAGCTGGCTCTATCGAATCGCTCACAATGTTGTGATTGATTTTCACCGGCGAGAAAAGCCATACGTGCCAGACCTGGAAAGTTTCTTGGAAGAACGCCAAGACGGGGCTGTCAGCGCCTTGGGTAGCATTATTGAGACAGAAGAATTGGCCGAACTGGCCAAGGCTGTCTCTCAATTGAGCTCAGAACAACAACAGGTGATTATCCTGCGTTTTATCGAGGGGTTAAGCCATGCACAAATATCGAACATTATTGGTAAGAATGAAGGTGCATGTCGAATGATCCAGCATCGTGCTTTGGTTGCGCTGAGTAATTTGCTCGATGGCAATGATCGGAAGAACGAAAATGAACAACTCACGTGATTCGCTCGAAGATACCCTTGACCTGTGCGTCATAGCGATGTCCAACGGAGAGCGCAGCCTGGATGAATGTCTGCTTGCCTACCCACAGCACCAGGAAGCGCTTGAACCGCTGCTTAAGCTGACCGGCCGCTTGCGCGGGGCGCAAGGTCTAAAGCCGCCGGCCGGCTTTCGCGCCGCGGCCTTGAGTCGCTTCCAAGAAAAATCTGTTCATCCGGACAAGCCGGCGAAGAGCCCTTATCCCACGCGCCGCCCGTCTGAAGCGCCACGTTCAGCGCACAACCACGCCGCTCCTCCGCCTTCTGCAGGGCCGCGCAGAGTCCTGCCGGATCGATCACGTATGGGCAGACCGGTTTACCTGGCGCTGATGATTTTGGCCTTGATGGTTTTGTTTACCAGCACGTTGACTTTTGCCGCCAACAACGCAATTCCCGGTGGAAGTTTATACCCGGTAAAACGGGCTATCGAAGACGCCCGCTTGTCTCTCTCGCGCTCGGTCGTCGGCGATCAACAATTACATCTCAGGTTTGCAACCCGGCGGATGGTCGAGGTGGATCGTCTTTTGCGCTTGAACCGAGATCTTTACATCGACATTGCGCTTGAAAATTACTCGCAGCATGTCGCTTACATCAATAATACTTTGAAAAGCCCAGGCCTCCCGGAAAAAGCACGCTCTGTGATTGCCGGCCGAATTTTGAATAATCTGTACCTGGGCGAAGCTCAGTTGCAAACCTTATATGAGCGCATCTCGCCAGAGCAGCGCGCCGCCATCAGACAGGCCATGCAAGACGCCAAACAGGCGCGCCTCTTGGCCAGCCAGGTGGTTGAGTCCCTCCCGGATGCGCGTACAACCATTCGAGAAACCTTGATCAGCACCCTGGCCCTATCAGGCACACGTCCTGCCGCTCAGATCACCCTGCAGGCCAGCTTTCCGGGGGCGACCGGGACACCGATCGTGAATCCGACCGACTTCATCTTCCCGACGCCTGATCCGAGCCTGGTTTCAGTAAGCCCTGAGCTTCCCGGTTGGTTTATCAAGACGCCTGACGCCAGAAGGCTTGCCACGCTTTACCCGACGATCTATGCAACTCTGGCAGATATGGCCACCCGCATTTCACAAATTACTGCTACGCCGCGTCCTGCATTGAAGCCTACGACGACTCGCCAGGAAAATCCGAGCTTACCTCGCCGGACGCCGATGCCCGCCCCACCCATCCTTCCGACCAGGTAATTCACGAGCGTATATGGATATTGAAACCGATAACATAGCGGCAAAAACGGACCAAAAACTAGACCGGCGGCCACAGGCCCCAAAACCTGCTCTGATCGAGCTGCGCGATGTGTTTAAGATTTACGAAAGCGCAGCCGGAAAATATCCTGCCTTGAACGGCGTCAACCTGCGCATCGACGTCGGCGAATTTGTGGCGGTGATTGGCAAATCGGGCAGCGGTAAGACTACTTTAATGAATATGATCACGGGCATCGACAAGCCAACCCTGGGGGAGGTGGTGATCGGTGGGACCGGCATTCACTCGCTCAACGAGGGCCAGACCGCGATTTGGCGGGGGAGCACCGTTGGCGTGGTCTTTCAGTTTTTTCAGCTCCTGCCCACGTTAACGGTGATCGAAAATGTGATGCTGCCGATGGATTTTTGCCATCGCTACTCGATCCGCGAGCGTCACCGGCGCGCCCTGTACCTGCTCGACCAGGTCGAGCTGGTCGAGTATGCTAACCGTTTGCCATCTGCGCTCTCAGGCGGCCAGCAGCAGCGGGTGGCGATTGCGCGCGCCTTGGCCAATGACCCGCCGATTCTTATCGCCGATGAGCCGACGGGAAACCTGGATTCGGCCACAGCCGCCGCCGTCTTTCAATTATTTGAAAAATTAGTCCGCCAGGGCAAGACGATCGTCATGGTGACTCACGATCAGGACCTGGTAAAACAAGTCGTGCGCACCATTTTTATTAAAGATGGCCGGATCACCGGCGACCAGACGCGCGCATTTGTTCCCCTCGCGCCAAAGCCCGTTGAACCCGCGCCTGCCCCCACTCCTGCAGATGCTCAGCCCGACTTGCACCAGATGGTCTCAGCCATCCTGGATGAACAGCCCGACCCGGCGCAAAAGCTGCGTGAGCTCCTGACCCAGGCGCCGCGCGACCGCCAGCAGCGCGAAGCGCTCTACCAGGTGATCTTTGAAGAGATTAAAACCCGCGCCGACCTGGCCGAACAGACAGGTAAGGCGGAAGATTCGCGTAAATTTTGGGGGATTTTAGTCGACGCGACTGGTAAGTAATCGAATTATCTGGTATATAATAAGGGGTAGCGTATTTGTGTTCCTTAAACCCACGCAAAAGGTTTTCTATGAGTACACCGACCGGAGCCGCCTCTTCAGAGGCCTCAACAAAGTTGCCAGCCAGCTGCCCCTACATCGGTATGGTCAGCGACCCACAAACGCATGTCGGAATTCCTGACCCGCGCAATTATTGTCACCTGGTCTCGCCCCCAGGACCGATTACCGAGACGCACCAGCACGAAGCCTGTCTCAACCACAATTTTCCGCAGTGCCCGGTTTTCCTGGCCTCCGGCGAAGGCATGATACCGGAAGGAATTTTTGATTCGGGCGCCGCCAAGGAACGCGGTTTTGGCCTTTCCATCCTTGGTATGCGCCGAAATCAATCGAAAACCTCCAAGCGGGCTTCAACAGACTCAAAGACTTCCCCGTTAGGCGAACGAAAATCTACCCCCTTGCCGGGAGCTGCGGCAGTATCTGCCGCAGCTGTATCAGCCGAAGCACTCGCCGGCGCTGCCTCGTCTGCGCTTGAGACCCCCGAACCGGCTGCCGCGGTCACAGACGTCGCTTCGCTGCCTGCCGAGGCTGCCGAGATCGCCGCCCCTGCGACGCCCGCGCCCTCTGAAGCCGCCGCTGAAGCCGACGCTGAAGCCCCGCCGACCGAACAACGCGACCCGCTTGTGTCACCTGCCGCCATTGCTGGCGCTGCAGCCGTGGTTGCCGCCGGCGCCGCTTCGCTGCCTGCCGAGGCTGCCGAGATCGCCGCCCCTGCGACGCCCGCGCCCTCTGAAGCCGACGCTGAAGCCCCGCCGACCGAACAACGCGACCCGCTTGTGTCAACTGCCGCCGTTGCTGGCGCTGCAGCCGTGGTTGCCGCCGGCGCCGCCTCGCTGCCTGCCGAGTCTGCCGAGATCGCCGCCCCTGCGACGCCCGCGCCCGCTGAAAACGCCGCTGAAGCCCCGCCGCCTGCATCAGACGATCCGGTTGAGACTGCGGCCGCCGTCGCCATGGGCGCAGTTGCCGTCTCTGCGCCAGGGGCTGCCTCTCCTGCCGCTGCCGCCGATCCTGCTGGCACAGCAGAGGACGATGAAGAAATGCGCATTCGCCTGTACAACGAGGCGGTGAGCCGTTATGAACAGGTGAGCGGAGGGAAAAGGGAACGAAAAGGCCTTTGGGTGTTTCTTTTGGTCGCCGCGCTGCTGGTGCTCTTGGGCAGCATCTGGGGCGTTTATATTAAATTGCAGAATAATCAGCGCGAAGCCCGCCTGCAGGCCGAGATTGGTTATACCATCGGCCTGGCGACGGCTGTGCAAGATATGGGCGCCGCCGCAGACGCCTGGGGGACTGCTGCCGGACTGTTGCAAGCCCAACAGGAGACCGCTACGGCCGCAGTCATCGCTGCGGAGGCTATCGCTCAGCAAGCTACCCAGTCTTTCCAGGCCAGCCAGACCGCAGCCGCCCTGGCGCTGACCATTACGCCCACGCCGTCTGTGCAGGTCTGCCAGAGCATCTCTGACGCATCCATGGAAATCATCTCCGGGCCGGCGTTTTCCCCTCAGCTGGGCACTTTCTATCGCTCGGGGATGCCCCGCCCGCAAGTCTCCTGGGTGATCCAGAACTCAGGCAGGTGCGCCTGGTCTCAACTGCTCCTTTGGTCTGTGTTAGATAACACCATCACCCAACCGATCATCAAGCGCAATGGCGTGATTGTCACCCCAAGCGCTCCGGGCAACCCGACCGTATCCATCGCCCCAGGCGAGCAAATTGAGCTTGTCTTGGAGTTCCCTGCTACGAACGCAACCCGCGTCAATGGCGAGTGGGTGTTGGTCGCCGATGGCCTATCCCTTGTGTCTCAGCCGCACATCGTCCTAAAGAACAACAATTGGGTGATTGTAGGCGCCGTCAATACACCCAAGTTGACGCGCACCCCGCGCACGCCCAGGCCTGATACAGGAACAAGTGCGAAAGCCACCGATGTCCCGGGTGTTCGTCCTACAGACCCCGGAAATCCCCGGCCTTAGAAGCAACCCAGGGTAGTATTTCATTGGTTAAGTGATCCAGGCTATGTTAAATCCACGCTGGCGGAAAATCCTCCGTGATTTGTGGAATAACAAAACGCGAACCATACTCGTCGTGTTATCGATCGCCGTCGGCGTGGCTGCCATCGGCATGGTCGCGGCCACGTATTCGATCATCACCAACGAGCTACCCGGCGCATATGCGCAAGTCAACCCCACCAGCGCCAACCTTTTTACGACCGCCTTTGACGATGACATGATCCGGGTGGTGCGCAACCTGGGGATTTTGCGCGATGTCGAAGGTCGCTACACCTTACGGGTGAGCGTCAAGACCGGCCCGGATACCCAACGGGATCTGAATATCAACGTCATCCCCGATTTTCAGAATATTCGCATCAATAAAATCACCTCTGAAACAGGCGCCTGGCCGCCGGGAAAAGGCGAGATTTTGATCGAACGCGCCTCCCTGGCGCTGCTTCAGGCCAAGGTAGGCGATACGCTGCCGGTTGAGACGTCCGATGGCAGGCAGCGCAATCTCAAAATCGTCGGTTTGGCGCACGACCTGACCGGCCCGGCCGGCACATTCACGAACCGCGCCTCCGGGTATGTCACCTTTGATACCCTGGAGATGTTGGGCTATCCAAAGCTGTACAATGAGCTGCTCATCTCTGTGGATGGGAACCCTCCCGCCCGCGCTACGGTGAACAAGATCGCCAACCAGGTGGCGGATAAAATTCAAAAAAGCGGCCGCACGGTCTATTCGATCGTGCTTTCTAATCCTGGGAGATTGTGGTTTGAATCCTTCATCACTCCCATGGCGTCCATTTTGGGCATCCTGGGGGTGGTGATCTTGCTGATGAGCGGATTGCTGGTGATCAATACCATCTCGGCCTTGATGGCCCAACAAATCCGCCAGATTGGGATTATGAAAGCCATCGGCGCCAGGACCGGGCAGATCATGTGGATGTATCTCGTCTACATGCTGGTGATTGGCCTGGTCGCTCTGGCGATCGCCATTCCCTTGGGCAATCTTTTTGCGCGCGCGAGCGTCACATTGCTCACGCGCATCATTAATTTCGATATCCCGAGTTTCAAGGTTCCGGTCCAGGTAGTTTATTTACAGCTCTTCTTGAGCATTTTCGTCCCCGTAGCGGCTGCTTCCTTGCCAATTCTCGCCAGCACGCGCATCACCGTGCGTGAGGCGATCAGCGATTACGGTTTGACTAAGACAAATTTTGGCAGAAGCATCTTCGACCGCCTGGTCGGCGCAATCCGTGGGCTGCCGCGCCCCTTGCTGCTCTCCTTACGTAATACGTTTCGTCAAAAAACGCGTCTCTCCTTAACCCTGGCCACCCTGGCCATCGGCAGCGCAATCTTCATCGCCGTTTTAAGCACCTATGTTTCTCTGACCAATACCCTCGACCAGGCGCTGCGCTATTATGGCTTTGATGTGGTTGTCCAGTTCAGTCGCCCTTACCGCATCGAGCAAATCGCCAGCGAGGTGCAAAATACACCCGGGGTGGTACGCGCCGAGACCTGGGACTTCATTAATGCGCGCGCCCTGCTGCCAGATGGCACCGAAAGCGACAACCTGTTATTGGTCGCGCCATCGACGGAGACAACCCTGATCAACCCACAGATTCTGGATGGTCGTTGGTTGAAGCCCAAAGACCAGGACGCGATCGTAATCAATAGCGAGGTTTTGCGGATCATCCCGGGGATTAAAGTTGGCGACCGGATCACGCTCAATATTGATGAAAGAAAAAACGATTGGACCGTGGTCGGGATCATCCAATCGGTGCTGACCGGACCGACCGCTTACGCGAATTATCCGTATTATTCTCAGGCCCTGGGCCGCTACGGAATGGCTTCTTCGGCTTACATCAAGGTCCAAAACCCAGACCGGCGTTTCCAGGCCCTGGTGTCAAGGCTCGCAGAAGATCGTTTAGAACGCGCAGGCTTAAAAGTCGGCTCGACTCAGACGGTTGCGGAACTTCGCGGCACTGCAATACGTCAATATAACGTGATTTTCATTTTCCTGATGTTGATGGCGGCGCTGCTCACTTTCGTCGGCGGGCTTGGCCTGGCCGGTACAATGAGCTTGAATGTTATGGAGCGTACGCGAGAAATTGGGGTGCTGCGGGCGGTTGGCGCATCGAATGGTTCAGTTATGCAAATTGTGATTTTTGAGGGCATCTTAATCGGAATATTGAGTTGGCTGATCGGTATATTTTTAGCTGTCCCGATCAGCCGGTTGCTGGGGAATGCGGTAGGGAATGGGTTCTTGGGCAAACCATTGCCATTCACGTATTCATTCTTTGGCGTCTTCGTCTGGTTTATCGTCGTCCTGGTCTTGAGTACGATTGCGAGTTATGTGCCGGCGCGTAAGGCGGTTCTCCTGACAGTGCGTGATATACTTGCATACGAGTAGATCGGGTAATTCAAAAGAGGAGTATTAGTAAAAATGAAGCGAGTCGCCATAATTCTATCCGTCTTTGCTCTGTTGGCTCTCGCGGCTTTACTGGTCGTGAGTAATAACCGCGCGTCTGGAACTTTGGGCGCCCGGCAACAGCAAGCCGGTACATCTGCAGCGCCCGTTGCTACCCGCATCCCGACCATCGCGGCGGCGGCCGGTCGCAATGATCAGGTCACGGCTGCATGTAAGTTGGTGCCGGTTAGTTTTGTAAACCTGAGTTTCAATTCGCCCGGCCTGGTTTCTGAAGTGCTTGTCAACGAAGGCGACCAGGTGGGCAAAGGTCAGCTCCTGGCGCATCTGAGCAACCTGGAACAATCCCAGGCCTCGGTGGCCTCAGCAGAGCTGGATCTGGTCAATGCGCAGCAATCGCTCAAGACTTTATACGACGAAGCGCCCTTGAAGGCCGCTGAAGCGCTGCAAGCGCTTGCCAATGCGCCGGATGATGTGAAGACTGCCGAGGGCAAAATTACGACCCTTTCACGTCCGGTATATAACCAGGCCGATGTCGATACTGCAGAGGCCAATATGATCTTTGCACAGAGCAAGTTGAAACAGGCTGAAGACGCCTATCGCCCCTTCCAGAATAAGAAAGAAGATAGCCTGATTCGCGCCAAGCTCTTAAGCGACCTTTCACAAGCACAGAAGGATTACGATGAGGCGGTGCGGAAATATAATTCTTATTTCGGCGTTGCAAGCGAGACCTCAATCAGCCAGGCGGAAGCCGACCTGGCACTGGCGCGCGTCAGGCAAGAAGACGCCCAACGCCGCTATGAGTTATTGAAAAACGGGCCGGATCCAGATGCGGTTGCCCTCGCCCAGGCGCGTGTGGCCAATGCTGAAGCACAGCTCGCGGCTGCCGAGGGATCGCTCACCAATTTAGAGCTGCGCGCACCGTTCACCGGGACGATTGCAACCCTTGAATTAAAACCGGGCGCATATATCTCCCCTGGCGCCGATGTATTGACCCTGGTGGATAATTCTGATTGGCGCGTCGAAACGACGGACCTGACCGAGCTAAACGTGGTGCGTATTGCGCCGGGTGATAAAGCCACGATCACCTTTGACGCACTGCCGAACATCAAATTCGAAGGCAATGTCCTGAACGTCAGTTCTCTCGGCGAAAATCGCCAGGGTGATATCACCTATCGGGTTGTATCTACCATCAGCCAGCTCGATAACCGCTTGAAATGGAACATGACCTGTTCGGTCGTTATCCAGACACACTAATCATTCAGCGCAGTCCTTTCAATAACCGCCCTTGATTGGATCAAAAAAACCAGACCCTGCCCTTGAAACTGGCCAGATGTCTGGTTTTTTTGATATTCTGATCTGCGCCGCCTGGTTTGGCATCCTGTCCGGGTTGGTCGAGGGCGTCCTGTTCCTGGTCGTCCAGGCTTCCGGTAGATTGCTTAACACCAATTCACAGATCGTCTGGGTAGCCCCCTTCTTCAACCTGGGCTTGTTTCTATTCCTGGGGCTGATCCTGGTGGGCGTAGGGGCGATATTTCGCGATTGGCCTGTGCGCGGGATTGCCGTCGCTTTATTCACCTTCCTTACCGCCTTGGACTGGCTTGTGCTCGTATTGTATCAACGCCTGTATGATTGGGCGATCATCTTCTTTACCTTGCTGGCCACCGCCGCGATCGTATTTCACTACACCCGTTACCCGGCTGCTTATCATAAACTCTACAAGCGCAGCCTGCCGTATGCGCTCGGACTGGTTGTGGCCTTATTGCTTGCTTTTCGCCTTGGCGCCCGGCTCCAGGAGCGCAATGCAGCTTCAAACCTACCCCCTGCCGCGGCAGGCGCGCCCAATGTGCTCTTCATTGTTGTGGATACTTTACGTAACGACCACCTATCGATGAACGGCTACCTCCGCCAGACGACGCCCAACCTGGATCGCCTGGCCGCCAACGGGGTTTCCTTTCAAAATGCTTTTGCCGCCAGCTCTTATTCCCTGCCATCGCATGCATCGATCATGACCGGCAAGAATCTGTTCGAGCATGGCGTGGAATGGACCACACCCAAGGCATTGATCGATAGCCCCTTGCCCACGCTGGCTGAAAAAATGCAGGCTCAGGGCTACCGGACGGGCGGCTTTTCTGCCAACTTGTACTGGGTCACGCGTGAAGAAGGCTTTGAGCGCGGTTTTATACACTTTGAAGATTATTTCCAGACCCTGGGGGACTTCTTCGTGCGGCCGGTGTATGGCCGCCTGCTTCGCAACCTCTATGAGCAGATTTTCCCCTATCGCGACGTGATCGGCAGGCGAGACGCAAGTGATATTAACCGCTCGGTCGTGGACTGGGTCGCCCAGGACCCTGCCAGGCCTTTTTTTGTTTTTGTTAATTATATGGACGTTCATTCGCCGTATTTACCGCCCCAGCCCTATCGGAGCATGTTCTCAACCCAGCCCAACCCGGGGGGCATCTTAAAC
>JAYRNN010000353.1:0-2647 GCA_041912175.1 Anaerolineales bacterium
AAAGAAATCCGGCGCTATTCTCAACAATATGTTGATTTAATTGATCTGAAACATAATCAATTGCGTACATTGCCTGTCCTGGAGGTGCTTCATTCGCGTTACCCAATCTTGCGTTATTTGGCTCAGGAGGATCAGGGTGGTTACCTGGCGCCTTTGCGGATTTTAATTAGCGAGAATGACAAAAATAAACTCGTGCTGACCTTCGATGAGTTCCTGCGGCGCACCCCTCTTGCTCGAATAATGACTAAAATGCTGCAGCTTCTTGAGCAACATTATCATGCACCCGTTGATACCGAGTTTACCGTTCATATTCCTAATCCGACTGCGCTCCAACCCAATGTGCAAATAACGATCCTGCAGTGTCGCCCGCAGAGCCATATTCAAGAAAATGAAGCCCACCTGCCCAAAAATTTACTCGAAGAAGATGTAATCTTTTCTACAAAAAGGATGGCGCCGCGTGGTCGGGTGAATGATATCGAATATGTCTTGTTTGTTTCGCCAGAAGAATATTTTGCTTTACCCAGTGCCGCCTCCCGCGCTGAAATCGGTCGAGCGATTGGGCGGGTAAACAATGCCCTGACCGGTAAAGTATTTATTTGTGTTGGACCTGGGCGTTGGGGAACGAACAATCCTGACCTCGGTGTAAGGCTTGGGTACGCAGATATTTATCGGACGCGGGCTCTTGTAGAACTTACCGGTCGAGGCATCGGTCTTGGCCCTGACGCTTCATTTGGAACGCATTTTTTTCAGGACCTGGTAGAGACTAATATTTATCCTTTAGCGATCTACTTCGACGATGAAGATGCCATTTTTAATCGGAAATTCTTTTATGAAACCCCTAACCATCTGGCTGAGTTTTTACCTGATGATCAAAATTTGCCGGGCAGTCTGCGTCTGATCCAGTTTGCGGATTTTCGACCCGATTCGCGCTTGACATTGGTTATGGATGACGAACAAGGCCAGAGCGCCGCCTTTATGGAGCAAAAATGAAGAAATTTGTAGCCATTGCTGGAAACATCGGCGTTGGAAAATCAACCTTGGTGACCATGCTCTGCCGCCGCCTGGACTGGCAGCCATTCTATGAGCCGGAAGGCGAAAATCCTTACCTGGCTGATTTTTACCAGGATATGCATTCCTGGGCCTTTCATTCGCAAATTTTCTTCTTGACTCGCCGTCTGCGAATGCACCGCCAGCTTGTTGATCATCCTACCTCAGCCATTCAGGATCGCAGCGTTTATGAAGATGCTGAAATCTTTGCGCGGAACCTTTATCGCCAGGGGCAGCTCAATGAGCGTGATTATGGCTCGTATTGGGATCTTTACCAGGTGCTGGTAGATTTTCTACCACCGCCGGATCTGGTCGTTTTTTTGCGCGCCTCGGTACCCACTTTGATGGAAAGAATTCAACAGCGCGGTCGTGCTTATGAGCGCCAAATCACCCCTGATTATTTAGAGCGACTAAACCAGTTGTATGAAGAGTGGATCTCCCATTTCGTCCTTTGTCCAGTATTGACGGTGCCCGCGGATGTTTTAAATTACGTAGCCCACCCAGGTCATTTAGATCTAGTGGCACAGAAAATCCAGGAGAAATTGACAGGCAACGAGGAAGTTGTTTTCGACCTGGAAGAAATGAATAATAGCCGTTAAATTTCGTTGTCGTTGCGACGGGCGCACGCAGTGCGTCCCTACTCTGTTGTCATTGCGAGCGAAGTGAAGCAATCTCATGAACCCAACTCAGCGCCCAAACCAGATGCGGAGCGGGCGTTTTACAAACTTACGCCCACTGACTAAAGGAGGCATGGGCGCTCTATACCTGGCCAGCGAAACGATCGCCACGGGGACGCGGAAAGTGGTGATCAAGGAAATGCTGGATTATTACGATTCGAATGATCCACAGGCCCAGACAAAAGCACAGCACCGCTTTGAAGCCGAAGCAATCACCCTGGCAAATTTGAGCATCCCTGGCATACCCCAGGTATTCGATTATTTTAGTGAGGGCGGACGAAACTATATTGTGATGCAGTTCATCGAAGGGAAGAACCTGGAAAGTTCCCTAACCCATGTGGATGATAGCGGCAAACTTGTCAGGGGAAAACCCTATGCGCTGGAACAAGTCCGGCGTTGGGGTATGGATGTCTGCCGGATGTTGGATAACCTTGCTTCTCTAAATGTGATCCACATGGATATCAAGCCAGCAAATTTGATTTTGGATCCATCTGGGGCTGTCTGGCTGGTAGATTTTGGAACGGCCAAAGGAAGCGGGTCCGGAGTCATTCCGAGCAAAGCAACGATTATTCCCAACCCCAAGCAATCTACTGGAAGTGGGGGAATGACGAGCCTAAATAAATCTTCGGTTTATGGAACTCTGGGTTATGCAGCTCCTGAGCAGGTCGCTGGAAAGGCCGAACCGCGTTCTGATGTATTTGCTTTGGCTGCCACGCTTTATCACCTGGCCACAGATGATGATCCAGGTCGCCACCCGGCAAAATTCCCCCAATTAGATCGCTTGCCGGCTGATTTTGGCAGCGCGTTGAAACGAGCGCTGGCCCTGGATATCCGTCAACGAATCAGCGCACGGGAATTTGCCAGTGCTTTAGAGCCGCGCAGCACGACCCGATCGTTGGGCTTTCACTGGAAGGATGGCGCTG
>JAYRNN010000354.1:0-3655 GCA_041912175.1 Anaerolineales bacterium
CACCGCCGGGGGCGCGGGCCGTGGCCACAAACCCCCCCCGGCGGGCCCGCTTCGATGATGATTGGGTCCGATTCCTGCAACCTCCTCTTAGATAAATATTTCTTAACCAACGGCGTATTTTTCCACCCGAAAAGCTGCAAGAGCAGTTATACTTAAATTAAAGTGGAAATTACAGTTATGGAGGTCATCCATTGAAAAAAATTACATTTCTAATGACGCTGCTGCTGGCGCTCTCTTTGTTGCTGAGCGCATGTAAATCGTCCTCAAAAGAACCTGCTAAAAAAGACTCCGTTACGGTGCTCACCGAAGCTGCCGCCACCGCTGACGCCATCATGCGTACCATGGCGGCCAGTTCGCCCACCCCGAAACCTGTTACCCCCACTCCTGTGTCGCCCACAGCCACCGTAGCCCCCGTCACCAGCCCGACCGCTCTTCCCGGCGTGCCGACCGACGCCAGCGGCGCGCCAATTCCGGCCGTGGGTGAAAAAGCTGAATTCGTGGCTGACCTGACTGTGCCCGATGGCACGACTTATGCGCCGAATGCCACCTTCGTGAAGACCTGGCGCTTAAAGAACGCGGGTACGACCACCTGGTCGCCTTCCTACACGGCTGTCTTTGTCAGCGGCGATGCATTAGGCGCGCCGGCCTCGATTGCGCTAGGCTCTTCGGTCGCCCCGGGTGGGACGATTGACATCTCTGCGCCCATGACCGCCCCTTCTAAGGAAGGCACCTACACGGCCAACTTCCTGCTGGCCAACGCCAGCGGCCAGCGGTTTGGCCTGGACCCCAGCGCCGGCCAGCCCTTCTACGTAGTGATCGTGGTCAGCAGAGAGGGCGGCACGCCGGCCGCTTCGGCAACAGCCGTCACGCCCACCGTTGGCCCATCCACAACCCCGGGCACGGGCGGCGCCATTGTCAACTGGGTATTCCTTAGCGTGGATAACGCCAGTGCGAATACCTGCCCGCACATCTTCAATTTCACCGGGCAGGTGACCTTGAACAACCCCACCACCCTCACCTACCGCCTGGAATTTCTCTCCAACAATGCCGGCGTACCGGCCCCGGTATTTGACCCCTCTACCATCAGCCTGGCGGCCGGTCAGCACATCTTCAACTTTCCGGTGAGCTTTACCACTTCGTTCAACGGCGTCGCCCGCCTACACATTACGGCGCCCGAAGATATTTACTCCAACCCGGTCAACATTGCTCTGGCGTGTCCCCCTCCAGGCGTTTATCCAACTCCATAAGAATTTTTCGCTCGCACACAAAAAACCACACCGTACAGTGTGGTTTTTTTGTGTATGATTAGGAAATGGATCCGCTGCGCTTTACGCAAGCAATCAAGGCTGAGGCCATGCATTTGGGCTTCAGCCTGGTCGGCGTCACGATGCCAACACCTCCGCCGCACTTACCAATCTTCCTGGATTGGCTGGCCGAAGGTCGCCACGGCCAGATGGCTTATCTCTCTTCTGTGCGTTCCCAGGAAGCACGCGCAAACCCGCGCCTGCTGCTGCCCGAATGCCAATCCATCCTGGTCTTAGGAGTATCGTATGCGTCTTCTACCTCTGACGTGGTCGAAGCTAGGGAAAAAGGGAAAATCGCTGCTTACGCCTGGGGCGACGACTACCACGATGTGCTCCCCGCCCGCCTAAGCGCCCTGGTCGCCTTCATCGAAACCCAGGCCGGCGCGCCCGTCCCCAATCGCTGGTATACCGATACCGGCCCGCTGTTGGAACGCGACCTGGCCCAGCGCGCCGGCCTGGGTTGGATCGGCAAGAATACCTGCCTGATCAACCCGCAGCGCGGCTCAACCTTTCTTTTGGCCGAAATCCTGCTCGGTATTGAACTAACGCCAGACGCTCCCTTCACCGCCGACCGCTGCGGGGCCTGCACGCGCTGTATCGAGGCCTGTCCGACTGCCTGCATCTTACCTGACCGCACCCTGGACGCCCGCCACTGTCTCTCTTACCTGACCATCGAACTCAAAGAAGCGATCCCGCTCGAGCTGCGCCCGGCGAGCGGCGAATGGATCTTTGGCTGCGACATCTGCCAACAGGTCTGTCCCTGGAACCAGCGTTTTGCTCCACAGCAAGGCGACCCGGCCTTCGAGCCCCGCCCGGACCTCCCTGCACCCGATTTACTCGCAGAGCTCTCGCTTACTCTCGAAGCCTTCAACCGAAAGTTCAAGGGCTCGCCGGTCAAACGTTCCAAGCGCCGAGGCTATTTGCGTAATGTGGCTGTGGCCCTGGGTAATGCCTATACGGGTACGCGCCATCCGCAGGCGACTGCCGCCCTGGCGGGAGCGCTCCTGCACGATCCTGAGCCGCTCGTGCGCGGTCACGCCGCCTGGGCGTTGAGCCGGGTAGGGGGCGAAGCAGCGCGTCATGCCTTGCAGCAGGCCGCAGCGCTTGAGAGCAATCCGTGGGTGTTGCAGGAGATTCTGTGTTGCCTGGATGTATTCTAATTATTCTTATTATTAACTGGGATATTTTAGCAAACGGGTGATCATCGGCGTCCCGGCCACAATTTGTTGACCCATCACCAGGTCATGCCCGGTCAGCGTGTCGTCGATCGTGGCCGTCATTCGCCTGGTTTTATTGAAAATTAACATAGATGAGTGCTATCCATGTTAAAATCGATTAAATTTATGGTACAACCGCCTGTTCTCATCATAAGCCCGAAATCCCAAACCTCATTCTATCCATAAAAAGCTGGTATCACGTTTTGAGTCATGCAAAGCAGGATCGCTTTGCTTGCAACAACCAATCCAGAGAGGAGAAATACAATGATCAAGTTTGTTCGTTTCGTGTCGATTGCCCTGCTGATAACCCTCACGCTGGGCATGTTTGCCTCAACCAACGCTGCCGCCACCCCCGAAGGTCCTGGCCTGCGCCTGTTCGTGCAGTACGCCCCCGCTGGGCGCGCCAATGTCTGGGCGCAGCTCAAAGCCAACGGCGCCGTCTTCCACTATGACTTCGCAGAGCTCGATACCTTCGTCGTCAACGTCCCGGCCGCCGCCTACCAGAAGCTCAGCCTCAACCCCAACATCGTGTTAATGGAAGAGGATGCCGAGCGCTACCCGATCGAGGTCATGCCCTCCCGCGCCGCCGCTCCCCTGGCTGCCGTCGGGCAGACCGTCCCTTACGGCATTGACATGGTCCAGGCACGTGATGTCTGGGATGCGGATCGCAATGGCGTTGTCGACGCCGGCGCTCCCACCGCTGCCAACCGCAAGGTGTGCATCATTGACTCGGGCTTTTACACCAGTCATGAGGACCTGCAGGGTGTCAATGTCGCCGGATACAACGGCAACCTGCCCTGGGCCACGGATGGCTTCGGTCATGGCACCCACGTCGCTGGCACCATCGTTGCCATGAACAATGCCCTCGGCGTGGTCGGCGTCACTCCCGGCACAGTACAGGTCTATGTCGTGCGCGTCTTCGGCGATGACGGCGCCTGGGCTTATTCCTCCAACCTGATCGACGCCGCCTATAAGTGTCGCGACGCCGGTGCCAACATCATCAGCATGAGCCTGAGCAGCGACGGGCGCATGCCGTATCTGGAACAGGTGATTCGCGACGCGCACCAGCAAGGGGTGGTCTTTTTTGCCGCGGCGGGCAATGAACCCACCACGGCGCCGTCCTATCCGGCAGCG
>JAYRNN010000355.1:0-36046 GCA_041912175.1 Anaerolineales bacterium
GCATCCAGGTGCGGCGCGCCTTCACCTGCTACCAGGCGCTGGCCATGCTCGAAGATACGCCCGCCGAAACCTTCCCTGTGGTGATCTTGGACTTGCTGTGCACGTTTTACGATGAAAATGTGCGCCTGGTGGAGCGGCAGCGCCTGCTGATGCGCTGCACGCAAGCATTACAGCGCATCGGCAGGCAGGCGCCGGTGGGAGTGGTCGTCTACCAGCGCCCCGAGCGCCCAGAGACGCCGCTCTTGCTTAAAACCCTGGAGCGCGCCGCCGGCCAGGTGTGGCGTTTCGAAACCGAGCGCCCCACGCCGCCGGCGCGGTTATTTTGAGGGCGGCCTATGGGACGCACACTGCCCACCGCCACGCAGAATTTTCTTCAAGAACAAGAGGCCTTCGCCCGTTTCAGGCGCGCCTTAAGACAGGCGGACCAGATGGCCCTGGACGACCTGTTCGCCGCGGCCCGCCAGCACCTGGCGGCCATGACCTACGCGGCGCACGTGCTGCCCTTCGAGGCGATGCTGCTGGCGATGCTGCTGGAGGAGCACAAGCAAGTCCTGCGGCTGATGGCGCAACTGGAGGCCTTGCGCCAGGAGCACGATGAATAAAATCACCGGCTGGCTGCTGGACCTTTACGCGCATCACCAGGAAGGGGCGGCGCTGTGGGTGCTAGGGGAGGATGGAACCCGCTATCGCCTGCGCCACAATATGCCGGTCGCCTTCTACGCCAGCGGGCCCTTCGAGCGCCTGCGCCAATTATGGCGCTATTTGCAGATGCAGCCCATCGCCGTGCGCCTGGAGCGCACGCAGCGGGAGGACCTGTTCGTGGGGATGATCACGGTCCTGGCGGTGCAGACGCTCAACGCCGCCGAGCAGCCGGGGCTGTTTCGGGATCTAGCCGGGCGCTTCCCAGACCTGGACTACTACGACGCGGATATCCCGCTTGCGCTGCGCTATGCCGTCGCCTACGATCTGTTTCCGCTGGCGCGCTGCCAGGTCAGCGCAGATGACGAGGGCTGGGTCAAAGAGATCGTGACTTTAGACTCGCGCTGGGAGCTGGACCCCGACCTGCCGGCGCTGCGCGTGCTCACCATTGCGCCGGATGTCGATCCCGTACACGCTGCGCCCACCCTGGTGGAATGTCGCTGCGGGCGGAAGAGTTATCGGCTGTCTTTGCACAACCCGCCCCGGCTGTTGATCTGCCTGAATGCGATCCTCAAGACCGATGACCCCGACCTGATCATCACGCAGCGCGGCGATACGTGGTTTTTCCCCTACCTGCTCGAGCTGGCAGAGCGCTGCGGGACGCCGTTCAACCCCAACCGCGACCCAGAGCGGCAGGTCATCCGGCGCAAAGAACAGAGCTACCACACCTATGGGCAGGTGGTATACCGCGGCCAGCAGGTGCACCTGTTTGGGCGCTGGCACATCGACGAGTCGAACGCTATGATGTACGGGGATAGCGGGTTGGAGGGCATCCTCGAGCAGGCGCGCGTCACCAGCCTGCCGGTGCAGGAGATTGCGCGCAAATCGCCCGGCTCGGGGATCACGGCCATGCAAATGCAGACCGCCCTGCGGCGGGGAGTGTTGGCGCCGGTGCAGAAACAGCAGGCCGAGCGTTTTAAGAGCGCTTTAGAGCTGATCGAGGCCGACTTTGGCGGGCTGGTCTACCAGCCGTTGATCGGTCTATACGAAGACGTCGCCGAAATCGATTTTATCTCCATGTATCCCAGCATCATGGCGCGTTTTAACATCTCCCCCGAAACGGTGGGGCCGCCGGGGGAGCATACACAGCCGGCGCCGGAGCTGGGGATCGAGGTGGACCAGGAACGCACGGGCCTGGTTCCGGAGACCTTGCGCCCGCTGATCGCCCGGCGGCTGGCCATCAAAGAACGGCTGGCCACGCTGAACCGCCGCGATTGCCGCTACCGGTCCTATAAATCGCGCGCCGCGGCCCTCAAATGGCTGCTGGTGGTGTGTTTTGGCTATTTAGGTTATAAAAACGCTCGTTATGGGCGCATCGAATCGCACGAGGCCGTCACGGCTTACTCGCGCGAGATTTTGCTGCAAGCCAAAGAGACCGCCGAAGGGCTGGGGTATACCGTCTTGCACATGTACGTGGATGGGATCTGGGTGCGCCAGGCGGGCCAATCCTGCCCCGCCGATTTCCAACCCTTGTTGGAAGCGATTGCGGCGCGCACGCATTTGCCGATTGCGCTGGAGGGGGTGTACCGGTGGGTGGCGTTTCTGCCTTCCAAACAGGATGCGCGCGTGCCGGTACCGAACCGTTATTTCGGGGCCTGGAAGGATGGCACGCTCAAAATGCGGGGCATCGAAGCCCGCCGCCGGGATACGCCGCCCTGGATCGCCGCGGTGCAAATCGAGATCCTGGAATACCTGGCCCGAGCCGGCGACCGGCAGGCCCTGATGGATTGCCTGCCCGGCGCCCTCCGCCTGCTGCGGGGGCGAATGGCCGAGCTGCGCGGCGGCCGGGTGGCCCTGGAGCAGCTCCTGGTCTCCCAGGGGCTGAGCCGCGAGCTGGCCGAATATCGCACGCCATCGCCGGCCGCCCGGGCCGCGGCGCAGTTGGAAGCGATCGGGAAACCTGCCCGGCCGGGGCAAAGAATTCGCTTTCTTTACACGCGCGGAGAACCTGGGGTGCACGCCTGGGACCTGGACGAGGCGCCCGCTTTTGCCAACCTCGACGTGAAGCGCTATCGCACCCTGCTGGCGAGGGCGATCAGCGCCGTATTGGAGCCGCTGGGCATGCAGGAAGAGACTCTGCTGGGCTGGCTGGACAGCGGCGCCGATCTCGCCGCCATCCCCGCCGGCCAGCTCCTGTGCGGAAACCAACTGGCTCTGTTCAAGCCGGCGGCGAGATCAGGGTGAGTGGTTTAATATTACTTAACACGAACCACACGAAAAAAATATATAAAAGGGCATTGTTCGTGTATTTCGAAAATTTCGCGTATTTCGTGTTTAAAAATTACTTACCTCCAACAACACGAACCACACGAAAAAAATATATAAAAGGGCATTGTTCGTGTATTTCGAAAATTTCGCGTATTTCGTGTTTAAAAATTACTTACCTCCAACAACACGAACCAAACGGCGCGACCCGCTGGAGATTCGAGCACGAATTTATGGATATGGATTATACGTGGGTAGAGGTGTATAAGCCGGGGCTTTTGTATTTGGATTGAAGGCTAACGCAACACCGTTCATGGTGACCAATATCAGATTATCCTGCGCCATATCTACGATACGGACACATCCATCCTGCACAGGCGTCAAATATACGGTGCTTTCAATCCTATTATTTTCCTGATCGACAATGATTTTCACAACGACACCCTGAAAGAGGTCATCCTTCATACAACCACCCAAACCATATACCGTTGCGCCATCATTTTCACCAGACCAGTAATTGATAAAGTCGTAATTCTCAGACGGATAAGGGACAATTCCCGTTTCCTTAATCACTCCTTGCGAGACTGTTTTTGTAAAAGCCTCATGCGTAGGATAGAATGTTCGCGTTCCCAGATCGAAAGAGAAACCCTGCCCATCTTCGGTGACCAGTAATAAACCATCTTTTCCTGCGTCTAGAATCCTGAGCATTCCATGATGTTCGGGTAGCCGGTACTCGCCGCTTTCTTTCGATAAGCGTTCACCCTTATCATTCCTTACTTCAAGCACGATCACACTGGGCCAGGGTCTTTCTAACTCCTTCCCGCCCAATTCCAGATTACTTCGTAAAGAGCTAGCGAAAACCAGATAGCTTTGATCGTCGATTTGTGCAAACCATTGGTTGGTAAAAATGTACCGCGATGAATAAGGGCTAAATCCGCCATCGAGTGGAATGATGCCGAATACGGCAACGATATCACCAACTGAGGTTACTTGTAGGATTTTGACCACGGCTTCGGACAGGTTCTGAAGCAAATGGAAGCGATCGGCCACTTGGATTGCTTCTGGAGCTCCTGCTGTGATTGCATCAGCATAGGTCTGGGAGCGATCTCGGCTTACGATTTCAATCCCCGGATGCTCTTTCAACCATTGAGCTAAGATATCAGCAGTCCGATCCCCCAGGATATCGCATGTATCTACTATGAACAATTTTTCGGTACCCAACAGAATCTGGCAAAGATGGGTGATATTCATGAGCAGGTTATGATTAGCCGACTCTCAATCTAGCCTGTAAAAACACAGTTCAGATCGAGAGTCGGCTTTTCGATACACCTGATCAAAGGAGGATTCTGGAATGAACTCCTCTAGATTTGACCGATTAATAAACAAGTGCTGCTAACCCTTTTATTCAAAGGCCAACTCTACGCTGTCCTTACTCTCAGCAAACCTCCAAGGTACATATTTCCGGGTAAAGGAGAGTGGTGAGAGATACCGAGCTCGGTATTAGAAACTTGGGTGCGGGATATTCTCTACATCGAAGGTCTCGTTCCGATATTCCTCGTTGTAATAGGGGAAAGGCGCCACGGTCGCTCGAATCTCCATTTGATGCGTCCCGGGTGTGCCCCAGAGCACAATGAGTTCTTTACCTTCTACAGCAATATCTCTACGTATAAAGGCCAAGGAAATCATCTTCTGGTGGTAATAATCCTGGGTTCTGCCAGCAGTAACGCCCACCATCTCTCCGTCAGACAGCACCTTGCTGATAATAAACGGCGCTTCGCCGCCGTCGCCCACGGTAGCGATATTATCCGCCGGGTTCACATCGCGCCCCATGAACTGGCTGGCATACACTTTCCCCACGTCTTCCGCATTCCACTCCAGGGTTACGCATTTCCGAGGCGGGTTCTTCGCCAGTTCTTGCAGGGCAGACTTGCCAATAAATTCGTGATCATAATTGATCAGATAGTCCCAGTCCAGGTCAAAGGGTGTCACAAAAGCATTCTGTGGATCGTCGCTGGCGCTACCAAAAAAGGGATACGCGCGGTGCCCGATAAAAATGTATTCGCATCCGCGATGATACTTGGCCAGCGTCTCACCGCTAGAAAGGAGGGGATACCAGAAATGTATCCACTGGTTAGGATACCCGCCTTGCGTATGATTTCTGCAGTATTGCGTAAATCCCAACTCTTTAATTCCATATTCCTGTCCAGCCTGCAGAACAGCGTTATACGCCACATCTCGGTCCTGAACATTACCATGAAATTCGTATGCTAGCGCACCAGACATACCCAAACGAACGATGGTTGCATCCGTTCCGGCAATCTTAATATTCCGTCGTGCCGCAAACTTCATGTCATGGAGATCAGTCTGAGCCGCTTTCTCCATGATTTCCAAAGACTTAGGCCCATCAATCTGGTAAAAATACTCATCGAATACCCAACGTCCTTCCACATCCATGCCAAGAGTTTCAACATAGTATGCCAGAGGAGATGCCAGCCAGTAGGTTCGAAAGGAATCATCTCCCGTGCGGATTAGCAATCCGTCCGCAAGGAGCTGACCTTTGTCGTTGCATAAAAGTGCATGCCGGGAACCACCAATTTTCAATTTGGAAAAATCGCGGTTGACACAGACATGATTCAGCAGCTTGACTGAGTCTGGCCCCTTGATATCATAAACGGGAGAACAATTCAAAAAGTTACCCAACCAGGCAGTACTACGGCAAGCAAGTAGTTCATCTTTTGGCGTACTGTACATCGCCGGATAAACGCCAACCTGAGGGCCATAATTTAAGAGAACATATGCATTTCGATTAACCGCGCTCTCTAATGGAAACATGACGCACACTCCTTCAATTTGGTTTTGTGGGAATAGTCTCCCTGCCATTTTAGTGTAGTTGAAAATATACGTTTTGAGAAATGCCCTTATTAGCCGGATTTATAACGTCAGTGTATAAATCATTGTAAGAGCTTTTGGCAAGAGTTATAATTTATCCGGGAGAAGGAAAAAATGCTAAAACTTAGTTATCTGGCAGAGTATGTAATGCTGGCTAAAACGCTGAACTTTTCTAAAACCGCCGAGCAGATGTATATTACCCAGCCGGCGCTGAGCCGCCATATAACCATGATCGAGAAACAGATCGGCGCGAAGCTTTTTCTGCGCGATACGCGGAATGTATCCATGACTCCTGCCGGACAAGAGGTCTATTCTGCTTTTACAGAAATATTGGATAAATACCAGTTGGCCCGGGAAAAAGCGCAGATGTTATCATCAGGCCAGTCCGGCAGCCTGAACATCAGCAGCCCCTATTACTGGACCGCAGAATACACAGAGCCAATCGTTGAGCGGTTTTTTGCCAAGTATCCCCTGTGTCAGATAAAAATTCTGCCTTGTGAGCCGCCTGTCGGCCTTGCCGATGTTGTTTCGGGGCAGAGTGATATCGTACTGACGATGCAGACTGGAACCCAGATGGATGTCAGCCTGCGCCAATTTGCGTTCACTTCCGAGCGGATGGCAGTGGTGATGCCGGCAGAAAAATTCGGGTCGACCCAAAAGTCCATCCGATTAGATGAACTGGTGTTTGAGACCTTAGTTCTTCTTGGCGGCGGATATGATATTTATCACCCTGCGCTTTTCTCCTTATTTGAGAGGCATAATATACGTCCGAGGCAAATAATATACACGCAGCAAATCGAGACTTTAGGTTTGACCATCCGTAGCACGGGTGGTATCAGCATCCAGCCTTACTGTGTACGCCATATGAACAGGGAATACCTGCTCACAATCCCTCTTGAAGGGGACGATCTTGATATCCCATTGTGTTTTTACTATCGCGCCGACAATCCCAATCCATTAATTCCAAGACTGATCCAGGTCTCACAGGAAGTGTTTGCCGAAAAAACAACGGAATAAAGAAGCCTTGCGGGTGCTTAGGGTCGGGTTCTATATCATCGGGCAGAGAGAGTGGGGATACATCCCGCGATGATACTTATTCTTGTTTCACTTCCACATCTATAGCGACTTCGGGGATGGTAATCGATGCGAATCGAATTTGAAGGAAAACGGGCGGCGCTGTACCTTTTTCGGGGCAGCCTGGGGTATTCCTACATCCAGAATACCGCCAGGCCTGTCGTCACGTTCTTGGCTTACAATACTGCGGCTTTAATGATGCAAAATCTGGCTCAAGAATTTCTTCGTCCGCTCCTCATCCGGATGGTCAAAGAAAACTTGGGGCGGTTTCTCTTCTACAATCACACCTTCGTCAAAGAATATCACCCGGTTGGCGACTCTGCGGGCAAACCCCATTTCATGGGTAACTGCCACGATGGTCATGCCCTGCTCGGCCAGATCCTGCATCACATCCAAGACCTCTTTAATCATCTCGGGATCCAGCGCGGAGGTTGGCTCATCGAAGAGCATAATTTTGGGCTGCATGGCCAGGGAACGGGCGATGGCGACGCGCTGCTGCTGGCCGCCAGAAAGCTGGCCGGGGTATTTCTGCGCCTGTTCAGGTATTTTTACTTTCTTCAACTGCTGCATGGCGATCTCTTCAGCCTTTTTGCGATCCCATTTTCGCACCCGGATCGGCGCCAGGGTAATGTTTTCCAGGACTGTTAGATGAGGAAAGAGATTGAACTGCTGAAAAACCATCCCGACTTCACGCCGGATATCTTTAATGTTCTTCATGTCGTTGTTGAGCTCAATCCCGTCAACAACAATCTGGCCTTTTTGGTGCTCTTCCAGCCGGTTCAAGGTGCGGATCCAGGTCGATTTTCCAGAGCCAGACGGCCCGATCACCACCACCACTTCGCGCTCTCGCACCGTGGTCGTGATTCCTTTGAGAACATGGAAGTCGCCGTACCATTTATGGACATCTTTACAAATGATGAGTTCATTACCCAGGTTGCTGCTCATAACACACATCCTCTTGGCTGCCGGTTCCAACAGTGTTTGGAACCGGCAGCCCTTATCAGGGGAGATGAAAATTAGAAATTCGGGAAATCAGGCAGAGGCTGGCCAAACCACTTTTCGGATAGCTTGTCCAGGTCGTGGTTGAGGGTATGGAAATAGATGGCTGCATTGACCCAGTTCAACAGCGCCTCATCTCCGCGGCGAACACCGATATGGCAGGGCGATTGCTGCAAGATGAATTTAGATTCGACATTCATCTCTGGATGATCCTTCATGATTTTTGTCGCAATGGCGTTGCTGGTCACAATCAGATCAACCTGGCCGGTCAAGAAAGCCTGCACGGTGGTGGCCTGGTCATCGAACCTGACGATATTCGCATCCGGACCGGCTGCATCGCTGTAGGCAATTTCTTCTAACGTTCCCAGTGTGGCGCCAACTTTGTACGGCTTGGCGTCTTCGACGTTCTTTACCTGCTTATCCGCAGAACCGTAAACCGCCCAGAAGAATGGAGCATAGGCATTTGAGAAGTTGATCACCAAGGCGCGTTCTGGTTTAATTCCCATGTTGGAAATAACAAGATCAACTTTATTGGAGGTCAGGAAAGGAATGCGGTTCTGGCTGGTTACCGGAACCAGCTCTGCCTTGACGCCCAGGTCTTTGGCAAGCATATTGGCGACGTCGATATCGTAGCCCTCATAGGCGCCGTCTGCCGCCATACTCCCAAAAAACGGAGTGTCCTCTGGAACAGCGATCTTAATCGTGCCAGACGAGACGATTCTATCTAGAATATCGGCGGCGCCTCCAGTTTGGGCTGCAGACCCGGCGGGGTTGGCAGTGCTGTTGGCAGCATTGTTTGCTCCGCCGGAACACGCCGCCAGGGAAGCCAGGATAAGCAGCGCCATCAAAACGAGTAAAGCTTTTCCAAATTTAGTTTTCATGATTTTTCTCCTTCGAATACAGATTTTTTAATTAAGCGTGCCAATGTTTTTCAACCAGGGTTCACCGTTGTAACGGCGACCTTGAATTCGACCAGCTTACCTAGCGAGAGGCCAGGGTCAATTTCGCCTCCAGGCGCTTGCTGTATAAAGAGAGTGGATAACAAATTACAAAATAAATCACGCCGACCATCGCGAATATGATGAAGGGTTTGAAGAGAACGTTGTTTAATATCGTGCCCTGGCGGGTTAATTCAACATAGCCGATAATCGAAGTCAGCGACGTATTCTTGATCACCTGGACGGCGAAACCAATCGTGGGCGGGATGGATACTTTTATGGCCTGGGGTAAGATGACATAACGAAACTGCTGCAGCCAGCTCAAGCCCAAAGCAGTACCGGCTTCCCACTGCGCCTTGGGGATCGCCTCGACGCTGCCCCGCCAGATGTCCGCCAGGTAGGCTGCCGAGTAAAGAATGAGGGCAATCGAGGCTGAAAGAAACGCCGGGACATCAAAGCCCAGCAAGATTGGAATACCGAAAAAGATAATGAACAACTGCATCAGCAAAGGTGTGCCTTGAATGAAAGCGATAAAAAACCGGCTCACCGTTTGCAGAACCCGATTCTTGGAAATGCGCATCATGGTGATGAGCATGCCGAGAATGCTCCCGCCGATCAAAGCGACCAGGGACAGAACGATTGTCCAAACGGTTGCCCGTAGTAAGGCGAATAAGACCTCGGTGAAGATGAATTCTCTCATGGTTAATTTATCCGTGCTTTCCCAAATGCAACCTTAGCGATCAGGCCGAAGGCGAAGCGGAACCCATAAGCCATGATCAGGTAAAGAAACGTTACAAAGAAATAGATCTCAAAATTCCGAAATGTTCTGGACTGCAGATACTTGGCTTGATAGGACAGCTCTTGCACCGAGATGATCGAAATCACGGCCGTGTTCAACATGATCAGGATGAACTGGCTGGTCAGGGCCGGGTAAACGGTCATCAGCGCCGGTTTAAGAATGATATATAAGAAAATCTGAAAACCAGACAGGCCCAATGACCGCCCCGCCTCGATTTGGCCCTTTGAAATCGATTCAATTCCGGCCCGCACAATCTCGGTTGCATAGGCGCCAATATTAATCGTCAGGGCGATTAATGCGGCTTGATAGGCCTCGAGCTTAATCCCCAATGTTGGCAGACCAAAATAAACAAAAAATAGCTGCACCAGGAACGGCGTGTTGCGAATGATTTCAATGTAAGCCTGGATGATGTTGTTGATGATGCGGTTCTTCATCAACTGCAACCCGGACATGATCGTCCCGATGATCAGACCAAACACTGTCGCAACCGCGGTGATCTGGATGGTGAGGATCATTCCTGCAACGAACAATTCCCAGTTTTGCCAGATTACATTCCATTGAAAATGATAGCCCATCGGTTATATCCCTGGAAACCTGCCTGCAACGTTTGTCGGATGATACAGTTGGAGTATAGCGAAATACCCCGCCGAGCACATCAGGTAGCAGGGGGATTTTTTTAGGGCCTATGGGATGATTGGTTTATCGGTCAGTTGGGGGATAACTGCATCGGTCAGGCGGCTAAATCATACTGGATTGCCAGTTTGACCACCTCGACCCGGCTGCCTACGGCAAGCTTTTCCAGGATGTGGCTGACATGCGTCTTTACCGTTGAGCGGCTCACGTGCAATTGTTGCGCAATTTCAGGATTGCTGAGCCCATCGACCATGAGTTTCAATATCTCCCGCTCACGCCGGGTCAAATCTTGCCCGAGGGTTAATGGTTGGGTGGTTTTTTGGATCAAAACCTTGGCGGCTTCCGGCGCCAGGGTTGGCCGTCCGGCACGCGCCGCACGGATGGCTGCAGCCAGCTCATCCACAGATACGTTCTTATACAAGTAACCAATCGCGCCTGCCTGCAAGGAAGTCCCAATCAATTTCTCCTCGCTAAAGCTGGTTAAAGCGATGACCTGGATGTGCGGATAGCGTTCACGGATCAGGCGAATGGCTGTTACGCCATCCATGACCGGCATCATTAAGTCCATTAAGACCACATCGGGGCGCAGCGCGGCGCATTTCTCCAGCGCTTCAGCGCCATTGCTGGCTTCTCCAATCAATAAGAGATCATCATTGGTGAGCAAAAAAACGGCGATTCCGCGCCGCACCATATCATGATCATCCACTAACAAGATTCGAATAGGCTCTTTTTCATTCATGCGCGTGCTCCAATCCGGTCTGCATGGATTTTTCTACTCGCTCAGGCTTTGGCCTTCTCGGCCAACGCCAGGCCAGGCGACCCTAATTTTCGTCCCACACCCGGGGCTGCTGGCGATGGTCAGGTCTGCGCCAATATGATCGGCGCGTTCATGCATGATGAGCAAACCCAGGCAACCCCCTTCTACGCAATCTGCCTCGAAACCCTGGCCATCGTCGCAGATGCATAAAGTGGTTTGATCCCCATTTTGGTCGAGAGCCAGCTCTACCTGCTGCGCCCGGGCATGTTTAACCACATTATTCAATGCTTCTTGGGCGATGCGGAAGAAATTCTCTTTCACCTGGATGGGAAATTTGCGCTGTCCATTGATTTGTAAAGAAACCTTCAACTGCGTGCGCCCCTGGATGCTATCCATCAACTGTTTCAGCAAATCCTCTAATACAGCATTCTCCATTGACTTCGGCCGCAGCTCCAGCAGCAGCATGCGCATCTCTGCCAGCGCTCCCCGAATTAAACGGTGAAGATCACCCAGGTACTGCTGTGCAATCAGAGGATCACGCTCCCATAAGCGCGGGATTGTCTCTGCAATGACGCTCGCCGAAAACAGGTTTTGGCTGACGGCGTCATGCAATTCACGCGCCAGGCGCTGGCGATCTTCCTGGACAGCGGCTTGCTCGGCCTGTTGGCGTAAGCGGACGTTCTCTACCGCCAAACCAATATGATCGGCGATGGAGGAAAGCAGGGTCAATTCTTCGATCGTTAATTGGTCTTGGGTTTCGCCAAAAATGTTCAGGACGCCTGACAATTGCCCGCGCGTATCCTGGACCGGAACGCCGACATAGGTCTTCCACCCGCTTTCGCGCACAACCTGCGGAAGACGCGCGTCACCCTCCAGGTCGGGAATGATCAAAACGGCATGGTTTTCAAGCCGATCTCTCGCCTCACCCTGGCCGGTGTACAAGGCGACGATGCCATCCGAAATCTCGCGCGACACGCCCTTTTCGGTCTTCACGTGCAGCGTCGTGCCCGTCTCGTCCAGCAAATGAATGATGCCAGCGCTGCGTTGAATTGCCAATAAGGATTGTCCCAGCAAGCGCGATAACAGCTCATCCAGGCCCAAGACATTGCTGGCAACAGAAGTCACCGCGTAGAGCACTGAAAGATCTCGGGTCCGGTCGGCGACACGCTGCTCTAACTCCTCCGTATAGCGATGAACCTCATCTTGCAGCCGCTTGCGCTCTACGATCTCTGCATTCAACCCAATGTTTACCAGCGCCAGCTCGGCTGTTCGCTCTGCTACCCTCTGCTCTAGCTCATGCTGGAGAGCGACCAATTCTGTAGTCCGCGCGCTGACCAGCTCCTCCAGGTGTTCCTGGTAATTGGTAAGTTCCTTCTCGGTCTTTTTCCGTTGCGTGATGTCAACAATCGAGACGATAACCTTCGCCCAAGACTCTTCATACCCCGGCGCGATGGAGACGCGTGTGCTGGCCCACAACCTTTCCCCCGTCACGGTCTGCTGGATTGTTTCGCAATCGAAGTAGGTTTCGCCGCGCTCGAATGCGGCCAACTGCTGGCCAAAACTTATCATCGACTCTTCTGTAAATGTGTCGGTCAATCCCTCATACAGCCGCTCTTTACGATCAGCTTTAAACAGCTCAAGAGAGTTTTGATTGACATTGAGCACTTTCACCGCGCGCACGCATTCAGCAATAACATCGGAGTGTTGATCAAAGTACTTTTGGAAATCGATCACGCCTGTACGCCGCAGCCGGTCGATAATTTTCTTCACCCCCGAGAAATCTTCCTCGCGCAGCGAAATCGGCGAGTCTTCAAAAATGCTCCGGTAGCGCGCCTCGCTCTCTTGCAAGTCAATGTTGGCATCATGAAGCTCGGTGGTGCGTTCCCGAACTCTTATTTCCAGCTCCCGGTTGGATCGCAAAATCCGCGAATACAGTCCAATCACCCCGCCCAACAAAATTAAAACGATCAGGGCGTAAAAATAGGTATAGATATTTTTATTTAGCCAGGTGGCATGGATTTCGCCGATGATTTCGCCGTTGTATTTAATCGGCGCCGTGATTTCTACGCGTTGGATCAGTTTCAGCGTGATCAAAAAGTTGGTTAAACCAGAATGTTGATTATTCCGGACATCCACGAAACTGAGACCATCATCGGCCAAAATCCGAAAGCTCTCAAAATCTTGCTGGGCGACGATCAAGGTTAAATAATCGGTTGGCGCTTGCGGCTCGAAATGCCAGAGCGAATTCGATATGACCCTCGCGTAGGCTTCAACCATATGATGCCGCTTTTCCAGCGTAATCGCCCCGAAGCCGATGATAAACAGCACGAACAAGACGCCGAACCAGGCAACCAGAGCAAGGGTGTATTTTTTTTGATTCGTTGAACTGTTTATCATCCGGTTCTTTGACATCGATCAAAAGTGTATTTACAACGGAACGGTTCGATTCTGCTGGGGTTACTGTGCTGGAAGGGTCACATACTGCCGTATCGCGGCATTGAGCTGTTCGATCACTGAATTTTCCACCTGCATGCTGCACAAGATGTAGCGTTTCTCGCCGTACGGAATGTCACTGAAGTGAGAAAACTTGAAATCATGCACATTATACGCCGATGAAGCGATCAACCCTTCCGCCTCCTCCGGCGCGATAAAGAAATAATCGGCGTGTTTTGCATAAACCATATTCAGCATGCCGCTGTTCTCATCGGTAGTCACCGTTCTGGTGGGATTATATTGCTTGATTTTCCGATCCAGAAAATCGCCGTAAGAATAGCCATCCTTTACCAGCAGGTTCAGTTTCGGATTGGAAAAAACAACCCCGACGGTCGTATCAACGGGAATCTTATCGTTATCCGCCCGAGCCAGGGCAACCTGGGGCTTATCCCAGTAAATTGGCAGAGTATACCTGGCAAATTTTTCTCTTTCCAGGTTGCTAAACCAGCCTACCAGGCAATCACGACCTTTGTTCTGCTGTAAGATATAGATCTGCCTTTTCGTAGGCGTTTGTTTCCACTGAAAAGGGATGCCGCTCTTTTCAAAGGCAATCGTGGCCGGATCCCCGGTCAGCCCTCCGACGCCGTCGTCGGTTGTGACCAGGTAGGGAGGCCTTTCGTTGTAGTGCAGCGTGATGAGGTCCCCGGTGGCAGGGGTCTCGGGGACGTTAACCGGCGACCCGGTTTCATCCACATTACGAGAACATGAAACGAACGCCAGTAAAACAAAACTTGCGAATAACCAACGCCAAAACCAAATCTTTAGTTGACCCTGCTGACGATTTGGATATTTCAATGGCTGTCCGATCTCAGGAATTGTGTAGCCAGATATGTTGCCATCTCCCGGGTTTGTAGAAACACAATCGTGTTGTTGGCGCCTTGAAAAATATTATAACCCAACAAAACAGGATTACCGCGCCAGGCGGTCTTTCATTCTATGGAGTTAAAGCGGATGGGAGTTACTTCTGGCTGCAGGCGGAGAATTGCCACCCGAGCCGCCTCAATACCTTCACCATAAATTGTGTTACAAACGATTTAGGCTAGCTCGGTAAATATCTCGGGCTTTTGTTCGGCAATCCGTAACAACGCAGCCGCAGGACCACTTGGCTTGCGCCGTCCCTGTTCCCAATCCTGCACGGTGCGCAAGCTGACCCCCATCAAACCGGCAAAAGCCGACTGGGATAAATTTAAATTGGCGCGAATCACCTGCGGCGGGGCCGGCTCTTTCAGCTTATGGCTGTGCAAAGCCAACTCGCCCTTTTTGTAAGCCTTAATTTCTCGAACACCTTCCAGGATTTCCTGGCCAATATCACGCTCAGACATTTTCGATCTCCTTCGCAATCTGGCGCAGAACGTGCGCCGGAATGTTCTCTGTCAACGAACTTTTCGTACGCCGCCTGTACCAGGGATAACCTTTTCCTCTTTCCGCCCCCCCTCTGCAGCTCGCGGCTTCAGCAGCAAGGGCCGGAATTTCGATGTTGCGCCGGCGCGCTGCCCGATCTGTGGCACAGAGACCTTCTTCAACTTGACACCTACCCCGGCGGCCCATTTTTCTGCGTTGTCCACCGAGTTGTCCGGCATCGCCGGGTGATCCACGTGCGGAAAAATCGCAAAATCAGGCAGCCCCAGCGTTTTGTCGCCGCCTGTGGAGGGCCACCAGTGGACAAAGTCCTCTCCGATGTTGAGGGCCATCACCATGCTCCCGGCGCTCACCCCCACGTAGACCGCCTGGCGCAGCGACGGCAAGAGCTCCGCCAGTCCGGACTACGGACTTCCAACCCACTTCGCATAAGGGGGTCCCCGCCACGCCCTGAACAGCCGCCAGGCCATGGCGGCTCCGCCGGGGATGGCGTACACCGCGGCGGGAACTAAGCGCTGAGGTTCCTTTTATGGTAGCTTGTTTATGGAACGATCTGCGGCTCAACCTTCACCCATGAGGCGCCGCCATCATTCGTCGAATAGAGTGATGCCGGTTGGCCAACGCGTTGGTCAAAATCCTTGTAAAAATCAATTACATCCGCAGGATAATACGCAAAACCATTATTTTCGTCCACAAATTGAAGTTCACTACCCAAAGGAAGAGGGCAATCCATCGCTATTTGGGACCAGGTTTCACCTCCATCTTTGGTTTGAAATAGTTGTGTGACGGTTGCGGGATCTGGATCGTTTTTTCCCAATATCCAACCTGTTTGCGCGTTCAAGAAATATGCCGTGCCAATCTTTACTGGCGAGGGTTTCGAGACCCAAGTCTGACCGCCATCATGGGTGAAATATAAATACTGAGCTGTCGGCAATGGCAGGCGGTTTAGCGTGTTTGGGTAATAGACAAAAACGTCCATCACGACCTCAGAATTCAAATAAGCCCGTCGAATCAGCACACCATCTTGTGGTGATGTAAATCTTGGCGCGGAAACGACATCCAAGTACTTGCAATACCCGTCTTGACAATCGATATCACTGAGCTCGGCTGGCGCATCGAGGCGATGGAATGCCCAGGATATTCCACCATCCTGCGTTCTAAACAATCTCCCATCGGAAAAATAGCCCGTGGTCTCTGTATTAAAGGTGAAATGCTCTGGAAATGGATAATATCCTTTTATCCACAGCGTGTCTGTATCGGATAAGTGGTCGACGCTGTCATAAACTGTTTTCCACTGCAATCCACCATCTTGGGTCTCGAAAAAGTGAACCCTCCGATTTTTCATTCCCGAATCACTCTCGCCCAACATCCAGCCATGCTGGGGGTCTATGAAGAAAAGCTGAGTTGGAGCTAACTCAGAAGCCTGCTCGATCCGTAATGTTTCCCCGGTTTGCCAGGTCTGACCGCCATCCGTGGTACGCCAGGGAACTATTTCTACGATTGGCGACTCAGGAGGAGATGAACGACTTGAGACGACTGCTGCCGTGTTTACGTCCACGAAAAAAGCTTCCCGAATATTTGATTTGTTTTCCGAAATTGGCGGTGTGACATCTATCCAGGTTTGAATTCCCTTGGTTGTTCGCAAAATATTACCTTTTTCTTGATCCCACCAAGGGCGGATAGAAGGGTCTGAGTAGATCGCCCATCCGGTTGTTGTGTCAAACATTTGGAGCTGGGTAATCTTCAAGCTTGTAGATATTAATTGAGTCAGTGGAGGCAAAACCGATGGGGATGGCAAGAGGTCGCCGGCTGCAGGAGTCTCCGGGACGGCGGCAGGCGCTCCGGGTCCGTCCGCATTGCGAGAACATGAAACCAACGCCAGTAGAACAAAACTCGCGAATAGCCAACGCCAAAACCAAATCTTTAGCCGACCCTGCTGACGATTTGGATATTTCAATGGCTGTCCGATCTCAGGAATTGTGTAGCCAGATATGTTGCCATCTCCCGGGTTTGCAGAAATACAATCGAGTTGTGGATATCTTGAAAAATATTATAATCCAACAAACCGGGATTACCGCGCCGGGAGGTCTTTCATTGCTGGAAGTTTATGCGGATGGGAAGATCAGGGACGGATTCTGGCCGAGAAGTTCGCCACAAAAGAGGCTGTGGAGCATAATACGGCTAATTCTGGCTGACGGTAATTTGCGGGGTTACTGCTCCAGGAATTAATGGTTCGAGTTCCTTGTAAAAATTTAGTCGAACAACATCAAGCGAATCCGGCCGCGGCAGTAAAGTAAATGCCTCTCCATTGGGGGCGATGGCCGTGGAGCGCATGATGTAGTAATAGAACTCTGAGCGCGGGATACGAGCGGCGCCTTTCACAACGCCATCAGCGTCAACATAATGCACGGTCAAATCGACTTTTATAGCTGGGTCGGTAACCACGTCATCACGCACAACATAAAAACTCCCATCATCGAATACCTCGAGCAAGCGGAAACCACCGAAACCAGTGGTTAATTGTGTTTCGAAAATCCTATCGCCAGCCAGCACATGCGGCGTTTGCCCCGGATCAGGTAAGTGGTTTTTTACCGAAAAAAGCTGGTTATTGCAAGAAATGCCCTGGGTAATCTGATCGTAGGGTGTTTCTTTCTGAACGGCAGTCAATGGAAGAAGGATGGAACCGCCTGCCAATTCCAGGATTATATTATTATTACAATCGATCGCAATACCCGTTAGGAGGACCTCAATACTGTCCATATCTTTACCAACTGGGAAATCATATGGGATTTCCTCAGTGTTGATCAGTGCGCCATCCAGCGCCAATTGATGCACGCGATACTTTTTATAACCGTATTCCAATAAATAAATAGTGTTACCTTTCACGCGCATGTCCAGGATATAGCCGATTCCGAGCTGCTCCAGGTCAACCGTATCTAATATGAGCCCATCCGTACTTATGTGGAGGAGACGCTCACCGAACGGGTCGGCGATCATGAAGCTTTCATCCGGTAAAACCGCAAGGGCATTCGGGCCTTGATACGATTCGGGGTGTTTTTCATATTGGATCATGCGGTCTTTACCAATCGGGATACGAACAATCGTTTCGTAGACATCTCCTGGCTGATCATGGATAACCGGCTGTTTGGCATGGGACGACTCTCCTGTTATCGAGCTTGTCGGCGTTGTTGTTGGTGAAGGTGTACTGGATAACATTACTATAGGAGAAGGTATTATTGTTGTCGTTGGAATTAATCGAGTTTCTGTAAATTCCGTTGCGAGTGTCATGTCATTTGGATGTGGAGGAATATCCGTCGTGTGTGTGATTTCTAGCTGAGTGTTCTGTCCGTTACAGGCGGCCAGAAATAATATCATCCAAACTACGTAAAGTAGTTCTCTTTGCAATTTTCCAGTCATCCAATTTTGCCTATTTATTCATTCGATCAATTGGCATTAGTCAATAGATAAATCTATTTTAAGGATAGGGATATGGCGGTAACAAGGGCGCAGGTGATTGAGAATCTTCCGGTGGCGGATATGGATCAGAAAGCGCAATTTTAGAATCCAGATACATCTCTGTTTTATTGATCAAAGGCAGATGTATCGTATTGCACACACGTTTGTATTCCCGAGGAGTATATTCGTCGATAGTATCAAATGGTCGATAAATGTATGCCACTCTGTCAATATGGTTATACATCGTAGCTTCATAACCCTTCATCCCATCTTCAAAAAATTCACCGAAGATAATCACATGTCCAGAATATTCTCCGCAAAGGTTCATGATATCGCCGGGTTTGAGGACATAAGGGCTGGATAAGGAACGTGAAACATCAGCATCATCTAATGTGCATGTACCATAATGGCTACTCAAATTCCAAGCCCGGCTAACCAAACCAGAGCAATCGATCCCTCTCCCGCAACTGTAGTATGTGGTACTTGCATTTCCTGCAAAGTAGTTATTATTATCTCCATTCATAAAGTTATTGAACTGAGCAACAGTATCCCAGAGATTCCAGGAATACGGTACACTGGAATAATAGCCTGCGTTGCCCAGATAAGATGGCTTCACCCGACCGGAATATGCTGAATTGTTGTTAATGTGATAGGAACTAAGAAATGTAGAATTATTTAAATATTCATTTGCGACACTGATGATTTCCGCGCGTGTTCGAAGACAGGGTTCAGATGTAACAGCATCGCCTGTACTTTCAGAATCATCTATTGCGATTTGGGGTAATATAGGCAGGAGATTGGCATTAAATTCAAGTCTACGGATTTCACCGCTATCCGGCTTTGTTATCAAAGCATAGACTTCGCCATCTGGCCCCACTGCAAGACCATGCTCAACGGATGTGTACCGTTCTGCAAGCGGAACACGAGCCATCCCAATCAGGGTTCCAGTAGCATTGTAGTGATAAACCTTTTGGTCCACTTGAAATGTATTGTGTAAAACCAGCTCAACTACTTTTGCATAAAAACTTCCATCGGAATTAATATGCAAGATGCTGAGACCACCTAAGTCATTAGTAACTGCTACGTCGATCCGCTTATCCCCAGCCAGGATGTATCCCTCAGACGTATCTTTTTCCCGCATATCGGCAGGATAGGCCGAATATACTTTACCCTGAAATTCGTAGCCCTCAAGCTCCTCTAATTTTATTTCGCCACCTGATGTTATCAACTGAGTGATGGCATGGCCTCCTATACACTCAACAATGAGGCTGCCATCAGATCCAATTGAAATCCCACTCAACCCATCTTCCAGCCATAAACCCTTTGGTAAATGATGCAGGCTGATTATTTTCCCATTATGGTTTAGCTGTACAACTTTTGGGGGAATGGAAGCGACATCCAAGACCCATATCCCCGATGATGTGACCTCCAGATCACCGGCGCCGGTGACAAAATCGCCGATGAAAATCTTATCGAGCAACTTTCCTTCCTGGCTAAAACGCAAAAGATGGTCATCTGGCGTGTCGGCAATCCAATAAGTCCCATCCGGGGCCACTGTGAAAGCTGGTGGTCCCCAAGTCAGCACGTCAGGGTTGTCTGCGCCTTCGTAGTGAATCCCCTCATCCCCGACTGGTATTTTAAAAATGATCTCCGTATTTATAGAATTATCCTGAGATGAAGCCGATGAGACTGAATCTGGAGATCCTGCAGTGGCGCCTATAGAGATCATTACAACCATAAGAACGAAAGTAAGAATCGTTGAGCGTCAAACTATTTAATAAGAACCACATTATTATTCAACTTTAAATTATTATAGCAGAATTCGTGAATTTTCTCACGGATAGAAAAGCCTAATAGCTTCGATTCCCGCCTCTCGCATTCTAAACGGAGGTAAAATCCATTTTTTACCGCGGCGCCAGTTTGATCGTCGCCGAGCGCGCCGTAGGGCTGATAATGCTGTTGACGATGCTTTCTGCGTAGCGGCGGTACTTGGCGCGGTAGGCGAGGTCGATCGGATCGTTAAGCCCGGGATCGGCCTCTTCAAAGGCGACATCTTTATCCACCCCGCCGGCCTGGATGTGGCCTGCGTGGCGCGCCTGCACGCCGCGGAACCAGGCGGAGGTACGCCCGTAAACGGAGCGCACGTACAGGTCGTCGCCCAGGCGGACAACCCAGATGATGACCGGTTTTCGCAGTGTGCCGTCTTGGCGGAGCGAGGCGATCAACAACTCTTCGGCTGTTCCAATCTTGTTGAGCTCTTCATTCGTCCATGCAGGCATTGGAAAACCTCCTTCTTACACGGCAATCCGCGCTAAATTTCCCCCAGGATTTCTTTGCGTTTTTGGGTGAACTCTTCATCGCTGATCAACCCCGCTTCATGCACATCGGTCAGGGTTTTAAGGCGGTTGACGATCGTGTTTGGGGCGGGTACAACCTTCTGGGCCGAAATCTCACGTTTCATCGAGACCACGTTGCCCTCGTCATCCGCCGCAGCCGGCTCCCAGCCCTCGCCGATCATAAATTTAACCACCTGTTCCCTGGCCGCTTTCTCCTGTTTGCGATCATTGGCCATCTTTTGCGGATCGCCGCTGTAGAGTAAAGAAAATTCATCGGATTTATACAGCGTCTCTTTGCCGCCCGGGATCTCTTTTTGAGCTTCCCAGTGGTGAATCGTTTTGCTAAAGAACCCCTTGGTAACAGTCTTACACATTTCAATCTGGCAGTACTCCAATGTTGGCATGTTTACCTCTGCGCTACGTATTCTAACCAAGATCGCCGGCCACGCGCAGCGTCGCCTTCAACAGGTCGCCATCGCGTGACGAGGGGCCGACCAGGATCTCAAACTCGCCCGGTTCGACCACGCTGCGCGCCTCGGCGTCCACGATCTGGAACGCCTCCCACGGCAGCTCGAATTGCAAAGTCTTCTTCTCGCCGGGCTCGAGGTGCACGCGGGCGAACCGCTTGAGGGCTTTGTTCACCCAGGTTACCGAGGTCACCAGGTCGCTCACATAGACCTGCACGATCTCATCGCCGGCGCGCGGGCCGCGGTTCTCCACGTCTACAGAGACCCGCGCCGCCTGGCCGCGGGCGAGTGTGGGCTCAGCCAGGCGCAGGTTCGAATACTGGTACCGGGTATAGCTCAGGCCGTGACCGAAAGGGAAGAGCGGCTCTTGGGTGAGGTCGGCGTAACGGTCGCCGTGCTGGCCGCGCACCTGGCTGTAGAACACTGGCTGCTGGCCTACGTGCACCGGGATCGAGATGGTGAGCTTGCCCGACGGGTTCAACTGGCCGAACAGCGCTTCGGCGAGGGCGCGCCCGCCTTCCATCCCTGGGTTGAAGCCCTCGAAGATCGCCGCGGCGCGCCTGGCCGAGGGCGGCAGCACGAGCGGCTTGCTGTTCACGAGCACCAGGATCATCGGCTTGCCGGTCTCCGCCAGCGCATCGAGCAGGGCGATTTGTCCACCCAGCAGCTCGAGCGTGGCGGTGCTTTTTGTCTCACCGATGAAATTCAGATGATCGCCCACGACAGCTACCACCACATCGGCCGCCTGGGCTGCGGCGACCGCGGCGGGGATGCCAGACAGGTCGTCGTCGACGATCGAGCAGCCAGGCGCATAGCGCACAGAGCAGCCGGCCGGGGCAAGCGCCCGGATGCCGTCGAGCACGGTGGTCGTCTTCTGGCGCGGCTGCTTGCCGGCCCCCGGATGGTGCTGCGACGAGCCGAGCGACCAGTCGCCGAGCTGCTGCAGATCGTCGTCGGCGTTCGGACCGACCACGGCGATGGATTTCACCTTGGCCGGGTCGAGCGGCAGCAAGCCGTCGTTCTGCAGGAGCACCAGGCTCTGGCGGGCGGCGGCGAGGTTGACGGCGCGATGGTCGGGCCGGGCGATCTCGAGCGCGGCGCGTTCAAGGTCGGGACGGCGCGGGTTTTCGAACAGGCCCATGCGGAACTTCAGCGCCAGCAGGCGCGCACAGGGCGCATCGATCTCGGCTTCGGCGAGGCGGCCGCTGTGCACGGCCTCGATGGCGCCTTCGTAGAACGGTGGGGTGGTCATGATGATGTCGTTGCCAGCGCGCAGCGCCAGGATGGCCGCGTCGGCGTAAGTGGCGCATACCTTTTGCTCGTACACCAGGCGTCCTACGTTGTCCCAATCGGTCACCAGCACGCCGGCGAAGCCCCACTCGTCTTTCAAGACCTCGGTGAGCAGCCAGTGGTTGACCGTCGAGGGCACGCCGTCCATCGACTGGTAGCCGGTCATGAATGTCATCGCCCCAGCGCGGGCGGCGCGCTCGAAGGGCGGCAGGAAGTAGCTGCGCAATTTACGCCGCGAGAGGTCGGCCTCCGAGGCGTCGCGCCCGCCCTGGGTCTCGGAGTAGCCGGCGTAGTGCTTGGCGGTGGCCAGCACGGCGGTGGGGTCGTCGAGCCCTTGGCCCTGGTAGCCGCGGATCAGCGCGGCGGCAAACTCGCCGATCAGGTAAGGGTCTTCGCCGAAGGTCTCGCCGGTGCGGCCCCAACGCAGGTCGCGGGTCAGGCAGAGCACGGGTGAAAACGTCCAGTGGATGCCCGTCGGCGCCATCTCCTCGGCGGTCACGCGCCCGACCTGCTCGAGCAGCTCGGGGTTCCAGCTTGCGGCGAGCGCCAGTTGGGTGGGGAAGATCGTCGCCCCCGGCCAGAACGAGTGGCCGTGGATGCCGTCCTCGCCGACGAGCAGCGGGATGCCGAGGCGGTTGTGCGCGGCGAGGTCGATCATACGGTCGACCTTCGCCCCAAGGACGTGCAGGATGGAGCCGGGCTGGTAGGTATTGATGAACGAAGCATCTTCGCCGCGCGCATCCCACATCATCAACTGGCCAACCTTTTCTTCGAGAGTCATCCGTCCGAGCAGGTCGGCGAGGCGTTCTTCAACGGTAAGGGCGGGATTGCGGTAGGCGGGGGTGGGCATGGGATCTCCTTGGACGAGAATATTTACTGCGCTTGCATGCTATAGATTTTAGCACAAAGTGTTGACGTCCGACCGTAATGCTATTATGATTTCAATGGTATAGCTATCCAAGAAACACAAGACTACACAAAATAACGTCAATACGGGATAATGGGTTTTTGGGGTTATTGCGGGCGGCTTCGCCGCCCGCAATAACCCCAAAGAACCACTTTTTTCCTAATCCTGAATTCACGTTAAAAAATCTAAAATCAATACAAGGAGGCGTAATGGATAATCAAGGGATGTTTGAGGCGCCATCAGATGCCGAAGCGGCGGCGCGGGTCGAGGCGCTCTTAGCCGGGATGAGCCTGGAGGAGAAAATCGGGCAGCTCAACCAGCTTGGCGCCCTTTCGTTTTTCCCAGGGCCAAAACCCGAGGATGTTATCCGGGCTGGCGGGGCCGGCTCGGTTTTATGGCTCAACGATACGAAACGATTCAATGAGCTGCAGAAGATCGCCGTGGAAGAAAGCCCGTCGAAGATCCCGCTGCTTTTCGCCCTCGACGTGATCCACGGCTATCGCACGATCTTCCCCGTGCCGCTGGCCATGGCATCCTCGTGGGATCCAACGGTCGCCGAACGGGCGCAAGCGGCGGCGGCCAAGGAAGCCCGTGCGGCCGGCCTGCATTGGACCTTCGGCCCGATGCTCGACATCGCCCGCGACGCTCGTTGGGGGCGCATTGTCGAGGGCGCCGGCGAAGACCCCTGCCTGGGGGCGGCGATGGCCGCGGCCCAGGTGCGCGGTTTCCAGGGCGAGACGCTCGGCGGGGCAGATTGCGTCCTGGCCTGCGCCAAGCATTTCGCCGGATATGGCGCGTCGGACGGCGGGCGCGATTACGACCCGGTCTACCTGTCCGAAGGCCAGTTGCGCAACGTCTACTTCCCGCCCTTCCAGGCGGCGCTGAAAGCCGGCGTTGGATCGTTTATGAGCGCCTATATGGACCTTAACGATGTCCCCGCCAGCGGCAATCGCTGGCTGCTGAGTGAAGTGCTGCGTGACGAGTGGGGTTTCACGGGCTTCGTGGTCAGCGATGCGATGGCCGTCGGCAGCCTGGTCACCCAGGGCTTCGCCCATGACGGGCGCGACGCCGCCCTGCGCGCCTTGAGCGCGGGCCTCAATATGGATATGGCCAGCACGACCTATCCGCAGCACCTCGCCGGTCTGGTCGCCGATGGGGCGCTGACGCTGGCCGACATCGAGGCGGCGGTACGGCCAATCCTGGCCATCAAGGTGCGCATGGGCCTCTTCGAGCATCCCTATGCCGACGAGTCCAAGCTGGCGCAAGTGCTCGCCCTGCCCGAACAACGCCAGGAAGCACGCCGCGCCGCGCAGCGCTCGATGGTGCTGCTGCGCAACGAAGGCGGGCTGCTGCCGCTGTCTAAGGAGCTGAAGAATGTGGCTGTGATTGGCCCGCTGGCCGACTCGATGGAAGCCACAGAGGGTTCGTGGATGGTCTTCGGCCACACGCCGGCCGCGGTTACCGTGCTGGCCGGGATACGCGCCAGGCTGCCCGGAGCGAGGGTCGAGTACGCCCCCGGCCCAGAGATCCACCGCGATATCGCCTCGTTCTTCGATAACTTGCCCGGAGCCGTGGTGAAGACCCCGCAGACGCCCGAGCAGGCCGAGATCGCTTTCCACGCCGCGGTAGCCGCAGCCAGCCAGGCGGACCTGGTCGTGATGGTGCTGGGCGAGAATGCCGACATGGCCGGGGAAGCCGCCTCACGCGCTTCGCTCGACCTGCCAGGGCGGCAAGAAGAGCTGCTCAAGGCGGTCGTGGCGCTGGGCAAGCCGGTTGTGCTGGCGCTGCTGAACGGGCGCCCGCTGAGCATTAATTGGGCGGCCGAGAACGTACCGGCGATCCTCGAGGCCTGGGAGCCCGGCAGCGAAGGCGGTCACGCGGTGGCGGATATCCTCTTCGGCGACGTCAACCCCGGCGGCAAGCTGCCGGTGGCCTTCCCGCGCAAGGGCAGCCACGCCCCACTCTACTATGCCCGCAACCTCACCCATTCTCCCGAGGGTCACTTCATGTACAACCCGCGCTATTGGGATGGCCTGCCGACGCCGCTCTATCCTTTTGGCTTCGGCCTGAGCTACACGACCTTCTCGATCACCAACCTGAAGGTCTCTGCGCCGCAGGTCAAGCTGGGCGGCTCGCTGGCCGTAACGGTCGAGGTGACCAACACGGGCGCGGTCCTGGGCGACGAGGTGGTGCAGCTCTACATCCACCAGCGGGCCGGCAGCGACTCGCGCCCGATGCGCCTGTTAAAGGGCTTCGAGCGGGTCACGCTCCAGCCCGGCGAGACGAAGACGGTCGCTTTCACGCTCGGCCCAGACGAGCTCGGCTACTGGAGCACGAACGCCGGCCGCTGGGTCCAGGAAGCGGAAACCTTCGACGTGTGGGTCGGGGCCGACTCGACGGCGACGCTCCGCGCCGACTTCACTGTGGTCAGCTAAACGGGGGTAATTACCGGTATTTGGATAGAAACATCGGCCAGGCCGATGTTTCTATCCAAATACAACCTTCAGGTTAACCTACGCGTACGATCGGCGGCAGGCGATAACTGCCATCCAGGACGGCCTGGCCGGGTTGGTAGAGACGCATGATCGGGCGGAAGCCGCCGCTCTGCGGAGTGGGCAGCCAGTTGGCTTCCTTGTCTGCCCCGGGGGAATCTTTTTGCAGGTAAATCGTGATCGATCCATCGGCGCCGGAACGCAGACCGGGCGTACGATCGCCGATCGAATAGCGGTGGATGGCGTTCGCCGTCAGGTAAAACTCAGTCGCGTCATACATGGTCAGCGACCAAAACGCATCCACCGGCGGCGGTGTAGAGAGGTGAAGCTCGTAGCGGCGCTCGCTGGATAGAGGCTGGTTATCGCCATCGACATAGACGATTTCATACACAGCTTCGTAGCCATGATTGCCCCATAGCCCGGCCCGGGCAGCGACGGCGCGGGTGACATAGGCAACCTGGCGATCTGGTATTTTCCACTGCGGCGTATCGAGCGCGCCAACCTCGAAGTAATCCAGGTTATAGTTGAAGACATCCTTCACATTTTGCCAGCCATTCACCGGTTTGGCGGCAGACTTGATTAATTGCTCAAGCTTGTCTTGGGCGGCTGCCTGTCCTGCAACCAGGATCTTTGCCAGGACAGGATTGGGATCGAGGTACGGCGATTCAGCCTGCAACAGCCCGAATTGCTCACAAATAGCCAGGAAGGGCGCGTCGGCGGCGGGCGGCGGGAATGCAGCCAAGGCGAGGCGGAATTCTTCCCACCACCGCAGGTCAGCGTCGACGCGTTCGTCGGCCTGGGGTACGCCGGTCACAGGCGACGCAGCGCCGCCGCCCTGGTAGACGCTCAGCGGCGTCAGCGTGAACTGGTTTTGCAGCGCATGCACCGCAGGCAGATCGGCCGCGCCGTTGACCGTGATGCGCCCCACAATGGCGAAGACGCCGGTCGGGGCGTGGACTACCTGGAGCCCCTCCAGGGTCTCTCCCGTGTAACCGTGGGGGACTAATAGGAATTGTCCCTCGTCTGTTCCGGTCGCCCGGCGCCCGATATAAGCAAAGTTGTTCGACCAGGCATCTACAAACTGGAGCACATAGTAACGATCGTGGGTGGCAGGCACGTGCAGGACGAGCGGACCATTGCGAACGTCGCACATCGCCATCAGGTAAAGCGTGTCATTGTTGGGAGAGACGAACTTTGCCGACGGATCGAGCAGATCGCGGGCGTAGCCGAAGGTATTATAAGGAGCAGCCGAGTCCAATACCGATTCCCCGGCGGGAATCTTGGCAATTTCATGCATGCTGTAGACCAGCGGATAGCCATAGAGATACGCTTCTGCGGCCAGTTTGACCTGTTCGGTCGGGTCGATTGGATTTGGTGTAGTCATGGTAAATAAACCTTTCCGGTGATTTTTCAAGATTCTTTTCTTCAACCCTCATGGTGAGATGGGTTTATCACACGCCGAGGGCAATTTCACCGCCGTATTGGCGTTGACATCGGTCAATTGGATCTGCACGGCAAAATCCCCTTCAAACTTCAGCGGCGCATACGTGCCGCTATAGCTGCCGCTGAAGGCGACCGGATAGCCGCCTTTGGCATCGACATACAGATCGGCGTCGTCAGCCGACCAGAGCGCCTGGCTGAACGCTTTCAGCTTGGGGTTACTGCTCTTTTGGGCGGCGGCCAAAAAGGCCTGCCCGTTGATCACGTAGTGCTTGACCGGCTGGCCGTTCAGGGTCTCCTCGCCGATATATTTGCCGCGCGCCACGTCGCTACTGGTCAGCATACTCAGCAGGCTCTGCGGGCTCATGTCGTCCAGGGCAGCCGTATCCGCTGAGGTTTTGGGCTTGACGCAGAGCGGGAACAGTCCATTCACCACGATATACGTTCCATCGGGCATTTTGAAAAGGTCGACGCTTTTCGGCGTGAACAGGCCGACCAGGTTGCCGCCCACCTGAGCGGCGATCTGGCCTAACAGGCTGCCGGTCACCGTGGCCTGGCTTTGCTTCTGGTCGTTGGTAGTCAGCACTGCGTTCAGGTCGCCCTGCGCCTTCTGGCCGTTGATCAGCCCATTGACCTGAATATTGACCACGGCATCGAGCGAAGTGAGACCATCGATGGGTTTGAGTGGGATGACTTCGCCTGGGGGCGGAGTACTGGTCGGCGCCCGCCAGGACGAGACAGCCGCCGATAGACCCGGCCCGGCGGCGTCAAAGGCCATGAACAACACGAACACGATCACCAGGATCGCAACCCCGATCGAGAGAGCTTTGTTCATAAGTTTCATTTTGTTTAACTCCTCTTTCACATTAACGCCTTATGGTTCCGACGTTGCGACCGGTCCTGCCGCGCTGGCGGCCTGGCCGCGCGTTCCAAGGCGCTTAGCCGTTGGCAGCAGAACGAGCAGTAACAGGATAGCCGCCACCAAGACAAATGGAAGCGTCAGGGTGCCAGCAAAATTCTGGGCGCTGACCAGAATAGCCGCCGATACGTTGCGCTGTGCAGCGCCTAATCCCATCACGCTGCGCACGGAGGCGTCTCGACCTCCCAGGAGAAAGCCGATCAGCAAACAGCCGACGATGAAAATCATCAATGCCAGGATGCCCATGGATCCGACCAGGCTGATGATATTCGAAACATTCAAACCCAAGCCGACCACCAACAAGACCAGCATCGCCAGGCTCGAAATCTTGTTCATCATCGGCTGCCAATGCGCGGCGACGTCGGGCGAATGGGCTTTGATCAGTAAGCCAATCGCCAGCGGGATGAGCATCAGCACGATCAACGACTTGGCGATGTCCCAGGGATTGATCGAAATCCCTGGCAACAGCAGCGGCAGCACGATCGGCAGGTAGAAGATCGTCACTACCATCAGCAAGACCATCAACCCAACGCCGAAGGCGATATTCCCTTTGGCGCCCTGCACCAGCTTAGGCAAGAAAGGCGCCCCGGCTGCGCAGGCCAGGACGATCAGGCCAGTGCGCAGGGATGATTCGAGCGGGATCACCAGGGTGATCCCATACGCCAGCAGGGGGACCAAGACAAAATTAGCCAACAGCGCCAGGCTTACCAGGCGGGCGTTCTTGAGCGGTTGTAGGATCTGCGCCATGCTCAAGCTCATGCCCATCCCCAGCATACTGGCGACGATAAATAACAGGCCGGAAAGCTGGGTCAGGAGAATTAAAAGCTCATTGAGCGTCATTCGATTCCACGCATCCTTTCTCCAGATATCTACTCGTACTTTGGCTCCCAATCGGGGGCCATTTTCTCTTTGAGGGATTCGCGCCGGGCTGACAAACCACTTCGCCGCGGATGAACTGCTTGGCGGAGTGACCAGCGGTGAGGTCGATCAAGAACCGGCCGGCGGTTGGGCCGACCACGCCGATGGCGATGGCGCCGATATCCGGCAGCCCGGCGGTCAACGCCGCGCTGACGCCAATGGCGGCCTACCACGGCAGCGAGAAGGCCGTCATGAACTGGTAAAAAGTCTCGCGGAATTTCTGCCCGCCCTTGTAGGAAATCAACATGCCGACAATACTGGCCAGTACGCACAAGATCAGATAGCATGGGTTGGTCAATGCGCCGGGGATTTTATTGAGCAGCAGATCACGCGAGCCAGCCGCCGCCGATCCCGCCAAAGATCGCCAGCAGGATGATGCCGACTATCGACCATTGGCGACCCTTATATTAGTCCGGGCGCTGCGCGAGCAGGGCGCCATTTGAGGTCAGCTCGGGATAAGGGGTTTTTGGGATGATTTTGGCGGCTTTACCGCTAAAATCATCCCAAAAAGAAGGCCCATTTCCGCAACGCTGCCTGCCGGATTGCAAGGCTGGCAGGCAATCCATCACCTTTTGAACGCTTAGCCTGCCAGCAGTTTTTGCTTGGCCGCGGCGAACTCCTCCTCCGTAAGAAGCCCTTGGGCTTTGAGCGCGCCGAGCCGCTCAAGCTGGGCGATCATATCGTCTTGCGGGGCCGGCGCGTATTCCTCAGGGGCGTACTGCACTTGCTGCGGCGGCGGCGCAGACTCTTGTTGATACGTTTGGGTGGCGTGGGCATACGCGGCGGCGTTCTTGTCCGCCTGGCGGCGGTTTACGGCGTTCGCGGTTGCGGTGGCCGTGCCGACAACGGCAGCAGTCCGAGCCATTCCTCGAATTAATCCTGGCATTTTAGCCTCCTTTTATTGGGTTAATCTACTTCAAGCGAGGCGAACGCCTCGTCTACAACCATCGCCGGCACGCGAAAGTTGAGCGCTACATCCATGCCAGCCTGATACAAGGCATTCACCAAAGCAAGCGCCCAGGTATGTTCGATGGCAAGCGCGACTACGGCCGAGCCAGGCGCCATCCCTTCGTACAACGTGGCGGCGTCATCGGAGTCGAAAAGACCGCGCGTCCCGGTTTCAATAAAGCCCAAAGCTGCTGACTGGGCCGGAGGCAGCTCCTCGATGTTGAGCGCCCAGCAGCGGCCATTCTCGTCTTTGAACAAGATCATCGCATCCAGCACGCGGATCGTACCGGTTGCAGCCTGTCGTTCGAGCTCCGCAAGAACGCCGCCGTCAAAGCGCGGTTCCCCGGCAGCCAATACAATTACATCAACAGGTCCATGGTTAATCATTTGTCTCTATCTCCATTTTCGTTGCTTCGTGCTATTTGGGCAGGCGAAGCTCGCCCAAATAGCACAAAAAGAAGGCCTAGATCCGCTAACCCGAATTCAGGTCGAGTTATGGTAAGGCTTCCGGGTAATAGGGCACTTGCTTGCGGTTGTGATAGCTGCCGACGTAACTCATGACGTCCGCGGCGATCCCCAAACCAATCCAAACCCAATCAAAACCGTTTAACGGGAACACGATCACGTACATCAACATCGTCCAGGGCAAAAAGATCAAGCCCAGCAAGCCAACCAACCACGGAAAATTGAAATTTGCAAGGGCGAGATTCACCCGCATCGGCGCGAGCAACCAGTAAACCAGGAAGCCCAGGCGGGGGCCAAAAAATACGAGTGCAGTGAAAAAGCAACACATTCTCTAATCCTCCAAAATCATCTACCTCCGTGCGCCATCTCATCGATGCACACGGCTACCGCCAGGATGAGCGCGTCATCCTGGCCGGGGTCGATGGCCACGCCGTAGCTATCGCGCAGGCGGAACCACTTCTTGGATACCTCGGCCACCTTGTCGCGGCCTTCACCGATGGTGTATTCGTGATCTAAAATATTTCCTTGCACCTCCAAATCGGGTCCGCCCTTGATCTTGACCACCCAGCGCTCGCGCAGGGGTGTGATCAGGGCCTTCTTGACCATGGCGAGATTCTCGCCGTGCGGTCCTTCGATTTCCATGCTGTCCTTGACGCGCAGCATGCGTTCCTGGATCTTGCACAGCTCCGTGCCGTGCGCATCTTCGAAGATCAAGGTCTGGCGAATACGAAGCGCCTTACCATCGACCTTGAAGACCTTTTGGCCGTGATCGTTTTCGATCCAGAAGTCATCGCCAATAGCAACCATCTTCTGGCGCATCTGGTAGTGATTGCCCCCACCCCCCGGTCGTCCGAGCTGCCGGTCGTCCTGACGCTCTTCGCGGCGTTCTTCTCGTCTGCCTCGCATAGGTTTCTCCTTTTCGTCTTTTGAATGTTTACCTATCTTTTTCGTCCTTAATTATACGCCAGTCCGGGTGAAAGGTCATCCCAAAAAGAAGGCCCATTTCCGCTAACCCGAATTCACATTAATATAGCAAAACAACTCCCCGTGCACAACGACTACAAGGAGAGTTGCAGGTATAGTCTTGGTTCGCCGGTAGACTAGCCGAACGGATAGGTTCTCAATAACCAGGTTTTTCGACCAGGTTGTTCTCTAAAGCGATGGTTACCGCCTCGAGCCGGTTTTTTGCTCCCAATTTCGCAAATAAATTGGTCAGGTGATATTTCACAGTCGCCACGCTGAGGTTGAGTTGTTTAGAAATTTCGAGATTCGAAGCCCCCCTGGCAAGCAGGCCCAATATCTCACGCTCACGCTCGGTCAAAACGAAACCGAAGTTCGGTTTCTGCCGTTGGGAATTAATTAAAGCGTTGGTAGCCTCGGGCGAAAAGATGGAATGCCCACTCGAAGCTGCCCGAATGGCGACCGCCAGCTCTTCAGCGCTGACATTCTTTAGCAGGTAGCTCGTCGCGCCAGCCTTCAATGCCTGCTGAACCAGATTTTGCTCGTGGAAACTGGTTAAGGCGATAATCTTGATCGGTTGGCCGAGCGCCACGATGCGGCGGGTAGCCTCGCTGCCATCCATCAACGGCATGACCATATCCATCAAGACCACGTCGACAGGATGAACGGCGCAAAACTCTACCGCTTCCAGGCCGTCCTTCGCTTCTCCGGCGACTACCATCCATTCGTAAGCAGAAATAAAATCATTCAGCCCTGCACGCACCATGGCGTGATCGTCAACGATTAAGATGCGCAGTGGTCGCGATTGTTCCGTCATAGAGTCCCCGATTCATCCATCCAAGTTAAGGTCACTTTCGTCCCGTAGCCAAGCTTGCTCTCGATCGAGAGGGCGCCATGGATTGTAGCCGCGCGTTCGCGCATGATTCCGAATCCAAGTCGTTCGGGCTTGCCATCTTCGATAGAAAAACCAACCCCGTCATCCTGGATTACCATGCTGACGGCTCTCCGTTTGAAGCCGGTTTGGTCGTGCGGTTCGAGGTCTTCGCTCAAGCTCACCTTAACCAGGTTCGCCTGGGCGTGTTTGACCACGTTATTCAAGGCTTCTTGAGCAATACGATAAAAATTGGTATGCACATCGGCCGGTAAATCGGAGATTTTATGCAAGGATAGTTTAGAGGGCAGCCCGGCCCGGCTGGTGATCGCTTCGCTAAGCTGGGTCAACAGCTCGGCCAGGGAGGTGTTGATCAAAGCAGACGGGCGTAATTCGAGCAGCATCGTGCGCATCTCGGCCAGCGCGCCATGGGTCAAGCGGCGCAGTTTTTCCAGGCTCTGGGCGGCCCTTTCCGGATCCCGGCTCCAAATTTTCGGCAGGACATCGGCGACCAGGCAGGCGGAAAAGAGCACCTGCGTGACTGAATCGTGCAGATCACGCGCCAGGCGATTGCGTTCCTCGGTCGCGGCCAGCATCAACGCCTGGTCCAGCAAAAACGCATCTTGCGACAGGTCGGCCAGGTCAACGGCCATCTTCTCCACCATGTTGATCTGGTAGGCGGTGAAATCTTCAACCGGCTGTCGCGCGGTAATACCCAACACTCCGACGATTGCCTGGCGCGTGGCCAGCGGCGCGAGCAGGAGAGAGCAGAAACCTTCGCTCTGGAAGCACTCGCCGAATGGCGGCGGTAAATTTGCGGCTTGCTCGGCGGATAATGGAATGATCTTGCCTAGCTCGATTTCCCGGCGCAGCGGCGATTCTGTTTGAAACAAAGCCAGGATGTCCGCCTGAGCAGGGGTCGAAGCAGACTCGAGCGCGTGACAGTGGACTTCGAATGGCGCCCGATGTTCGTCCCAACGCACGATCAAAACCGTCCCGGCGTCGAGCAATTGGAGTATCGTATTGGATAGTTTTTCATAGGCCTGCGGCAGGTCAGCCGTACTATTGATGGCCTGGCGGATCCTATTTAAAGTCGACAACCACTCGATGCGTTGGTAGAGCGACTGTTCCAACTTTTTGCGTTCCGTCGCCTCAGAATGGAGTTGGGCGTTGATCACGCTCAATTCTGCGGTGCGTTTTTCCACCAACTTCTCCAGCGACTTGCGATATTCGGCCAGCTCGGCCTCCACGTTTTTTCGTCGGGTGATGTCCTGAACGGTCACCACGGCTGATTCGACATTCCCGGCGCCGTCCCTGACCGGGCTGGCCCAGATTTCGAGCGGGACTTTCCGATCTCCCAGGTTCGCCTGGATGTCATCCGCCGAAGCCGGCGTGCCTTCCAGGGCGCTATGGACGGGAGTTATTTCTAAAAGAGAAGATTGATCGCCGCCTGCTCTTTCGAGCGAGAAGTAATCGATCGCCTGTTCCAATGTGCGCCCGGCGCCGATATCCGCCTGGATGCCCTGACCTGGGTTAATGAGCAGCTCGACCGTGCGTTGGTTGGCGTAAGAAGGCTTATGGTCTGCCCCATAAACAACCACCCCAAGCGGCAAGCCTTCCAGGATTTGAGAAAGTCGATGCTCGCCGTTTTGCAGCTCGCGGTTGGCGCGCTCGGTTTCGGCTTTCAACAGGTTGATGCGGTCCGCCAAGGCGATCGACCAAAACACCGCCATCCACAAGTAGCCCAGCCGGTATACATTTTCATTAAAAGAGGTGCTGGGGACCCATCCCAGGCGAACGAGCAATACCCAAATTGAGCCAACCAACAAGCCGAACCAGGCGAGCATGAAGAATCGCGCCGGCCGGAAACCACGCTTCCAGCTGGTGAAACCGGCGATCAAAATCCCCGCCAGGGATACCAGGCTCCACGGAACCGCCAATTGGGCCATGAGATGATAACTGGAGAACGGAATGAGTAGAATCAACGCACACCAGGCGGCTAAAATGATCTGGTTGATGCGATGAAGTTTTGGAAGCTGCGCCTTTACTTCCAGAAAAGAATCGGAAAACAAGACCATCGAGGCAAGGAGCAATGAAAATGCGAGTGGTTGAAGGTATATTTTAAAGAAACCCAGGCTGGAGGGAAGCAAGTAAAAAGCAAAACCATCATAGGACAATTCTTCCAGGATAAAAAAAGCCAACACGATGACCAGGTACAAATAGTTCAATTCCCGCAATGAAAAAAGTAAAAACAGGTTATAGAACAGTAATCCGATTAGTATTCCATAGAAGATGCCCATCCATATTTGCTCGCTCAATGAATGGTTCAAGAAAGCATTTTGCTCCCACAGCGTGAGCGGGAGGGTCATCGAGGCCCCATTTTGGAAGCGCAGATAATAGGTCTGCTGGCTGTGCGGCGGGATCAGCAGGTTGAAAACGGTGTGCGGGTGCGATACGTCGCGGGTTGCAGCAGGCCTTAAAACCCCGGCTTGCTTGAGCGCAAACCCGCCTTCGGGCAGCGGGGTGTACAAATCGACGAATTGCGTATTGGCGAAACCATCTTCCAAAAGCCATTGATTGGCCTGGCGGGTTTCATTGACCAAGTTCAGCCGCACCCAAACGATACGGTTGGTATACCCGTAGTTCGGCGCACTCACCTGGCTGGGAACAAATTGGGCGGCGTATTCAGGCGAGGCTACGTCTTCGATGGTCAGCTCGCCCGTGGGGTCTACCAGGATATCCAGGTGTTTGCCGAGCGGATATTGCGCCTGGTTATCGGTGAGAATTACCGGCCTGGGTGGGGTGGGAGGGCTGGCTTGCGCGAAGGGCGGCGCCCAAAACGCCATCCACGCGGCCAGAAATAAAGCGAAGCGCACAAACCTTGACGATCCTGGTTTACTCCTCGTCATCGTCGGACGCCTTTTCTGAGGCGAAGGTCGTGCGCACTTTGTCCCAGACGCCTTTCACCCGGTTAGCGGCTTCTTGTCTTTCCTTTTTATCCTCCTCACCCGTATAACGCATCAGAATCGCCAGGGGGCGCGTAGCTTCGAAATTCTCCATGATGATCAGCACCAGCATGGTCATCGGCACGGCCAGGATGGCGCCGATCCCGCCCAACAAGTACCCCCAAACGAACAGTCCGACAAACACGACCACCGGCGAGATACGCAGCCCCTGCCCCATGATCTTGGGCTGGATAAAATTCTGTACGCCGCCGTTGATCAGAATATACCCGATCAGCACGATCAGCGCGGTTTGCAGGCCATACTGGGCGTATGCTAAAACCACGGGTGGGATCAGGGCGATCAGAAAGCCAATCGAGGGGATGTAACCCATGAACCAGGCCAGCAATCCCCATAAAACAGCATAATCTACTCCCATAATCAGCAGAAAGATGGTATCCCCCAGGCCGACGAGGAAGTTGACCCCGGTCAGGATGGTCATGTATTTACGCACATCTTCGGTGATGGCGGTCACGCGCCCGATGATGGGGGTGTTCGGATCCAGGCCCAGGCGGGAGGGTGTGGGCAACGAGATGGCGGCGCTGATCATAAAGAAAAAAATCACCAGGGCTAACCCGAATTGGGCCAGCAGATTCACCGTGCTTGCCAAAAGCCCCTGAATGATGGGACCCATTTGGATGCTGATATTCGCAGATGCAGTGGCCGCATCCTCTCCTGTCACGGTAGAGATTGAATCGGCGGCCTGCTGCGAAGCGCTGGCCAGGTAGGC
>JAYRNN010000356.1:0-1591 GCA_041912175.1 Anaerolineales bacterium
GATCGTCACCCCGGTCTGCGTATCGCCATTCAGGATGGCAGCCTGGATTGGGGCCGCGCCGCGCCAGCGTGGCAATAATGATGCGTGCACGTTGATACAGCCGTATTTCGGTAGATCTAACACAGTCTGGCGCAAGATCTGGCCAAAGGCAGCTACGACAATCACTTCTGGTTCCCATTGGAGAAGCTGTTGCATGGCTTCAGGTTCGCGCAAGCGGGCCGGCTGAATGACCGGGAGACCAAGTCGTTCGGCCAGCACTTTAATCGGAGGCGGTGTGAGCGTGCGGCCGCGACCTGCCGGCCGGTCGGGTTGTGTCACAACGCCTACAATTTTATAACTTTGCGCGAGGTGTTGCAGGCTGGGCGCCGCAAAATCAGGCGACCCCATAAAGACGAGGCGAACCGTCATTTCCAACACTCCTGGTAAAAGGAAATTGAGTGATATACACATGCGGGGGCGGCGTTTTACGCCACCCCCGCATGTGTACGATGATATCTTCACCCATGATATGGGGCCGGTGGGAATCGAACCCACAAGGTACTCCCGTACCGGAGGATTTTAAGTCCCCTGCGTCTGCCTAATTCCGCCACAGCCCCTGATTTATAGAACTTCGAAATTTTACCAGAAAAAAGTGGAACTGCTATTCGAATTTTGGCGAAGGAAGCAGCTAAGAGGATTTTGATCTCGGTTTCCGGTGTGCGATTTACGCAATACCTTGAATATTGGGCTGCGCTAACTTGGGTAGCCAGGCAGAAAGCTCAGGACAGAGTTTGCATCCGTTTGCTATCGGGATAAGGAAGTATCTCCAAAATTTTTCCCGCCCGATGTGTGGCTTGCATCCGACGCCAAAAGTCGACCTCGAATAAGTCTGCATGTTGGTCGATGAAAATGCTACGCAGCGGTTCATTCAGCCCCAGGAAGGTGCGGAACTCTTCGGGAAAAATATCGTTCGGGCCGACGTAGAACCAGGCATCGGCTTCGATTTCATCATAGAAATCACTTGCTGCAGGAGCCTTGCGGAATTTTAGATCCGTTAGCAGGCACAGCTCATCATAATCGTAGAAAACCACCCTGCCATGTCTCGTTACGCCGAAATTCTTCAGCAGCACATCGCCCGGGAAAATATTGGTCGAAGCCAGGTCTTTGATCGCCTTCCCATAATCCAGTACAGCCTGCCTTGCATGTTCAGGCGTTGCCTGCTGTATAAATAGATTCAGCGGCGTCAAGCGCCGTTCGGTGTACAAATGTTTGATCGAAACTGTCCCATCTGTGATTGTGGTCAGGCTGGGTGCACAGCGCTGTAATTCTGCGAGGAGCTCAATCGAAAAACACCTGCGATCAAAACAAAGATGCTCGAATTCTTGAGCGTCAACCAGCCGGCCGGCACGGTCATGGTTAAAAACCAGATCGTAGCGCTGCATGACCTCCTCACGCGTGGTGGACTTTGGGGGATCTACAACGTCTTTAATTAATTTGAATACGACGTCATAGGAATCCATGCCAAACACAAGCATCACCATGCCGCGTTCCCCAGGAACGATTTTGAACTGATCTTTCGTGTTGGATAAATGATGGATCAATTCTCGATAAA
>JAYRNN010000357.1:0-16422 GCA_041912175.1 Anaerolineales bacterium
CAGCTCGGAAACGCAGGCCTTCGCCATCGGCAATATTTTTGACTACCTCCCGGCCTGGGCCTGGCTCCTGCTGCCCATCGTGATCGGCTGGGCGCTATGGCGGCGCGAAAAAGGGTTCACTTTGATCTGCCTGTGGTGGTTCCTGATCCTTCTGGCAGCCAACCCGCAGTGGCTGAACGCGCCCGGCGCGGGAGTGATCACCAGCTTTGCGGTGATGATCGCGGCGTATTTCCCGGCCAGCATCCTCCTGGGGGCGGCCGCCGGCTGGGTGATCGAGGCGATCCAGGCGCGTACGATGTCTATCAGCGCCGCCCGGCCCGCCTCTGCTTGGTTAAGACAGAACGGCCTACCCCTGGCTCTATTCGGCCTGGTTTTGTGCGCCGGGCTGCTCGGCGCGCCGGCGCGCATCAACGACATCCAGATCTCTCAGCACGCCCTGGCCAGCCGCGCAGATTTGCGCGCCGCCGCCTGGATCAAAGAAAACACACCCCCACAGGCCGGCTTCCTGGCCAATGCGTTCTTCGCCTACGGAGGCTATGCCATTGTGGGCTCGGACGGCGGTTGGTGGCTGCCCCTGACCGCCAACCGGCGCGCCTCTGTGCCGCCCCTGCCCTACGCCTCGGAACAAGGCATCCAGCCGGGTTACCGGGAACGGGTCAACAGCCTGGTGCAGATGATCCAGGACAAAGGGATTAACGATCCACAGGTGTTGAGCGAGCTCGCCGCCCGTGGCCTGGGGTATCTCTACATCGGCCAACAACAGGGCAGGGTCAACAGCAGCGACCCGCTGATCAAGCTAGAAGAGGTCTTGTCCAACCCCAAATTCAAGCCGATCTATCACCAGGATCGAGTGTGGATATTTGAAATCGAGCAAAATCAATGATCCATCCCCTGGCGATGAGCGCGGGTTGGCGGTAAGCAGGGTTTCTGATTAACAACTATGCGTTTTTCAATCGTTGGCCCTATCTATCCTTACCGCGGCGGAATCGCCCATTACACGTATTTCTTGGATCAAGCCCTACAGAAAGCAGGCCACGCCGTCCAGGTGGTCTCTTTCAAACGCCAATATCCAGGCTGGCTCTATCCAGGCGCATCGGATAAAGACCCTAGCCAGGCCGGCCTGCGAAGCGAAGCAGAATTTGTGCTCGATCCTTTCGCGCCGTGGACATGGCTCAAAGCAGCAAAAACAATCAGCGCATGGGAACCCCACCTGGTGGCCATCCAATGGTGGACGACGTTCTGGGCGGTCCCGAACGCAATCCTGTGCCGCAATTTGAAGCAACAGGGTCTTTCAACAATCTACATCATCCATAATGTGTTACCGCACGAAGAAAGAGCCATCGACAAGCGCCTGGCGCGCCTGGCTCTATCCAAAGGCAGCGCGCATCTCGCCCAGACCTACCGCCAGAAAGAACGCCTGCTGGCGCTCCTCCCCCAGGCGCGGGTGGAGGTGTGTTCCTTCCCAAGCTATGCAAGGTTCACCGATGAAGAGCCAACCCAGGCGCAGGCGCGCAAAACCCTGGAGCTTCCCGGTGAGGGGACTGTCTTACTTTTTTTTGGCATTGTCCGGCCTTATAAAGGCCTGGACGTTATGCTGGAGGCCCTGGAGCGCCTCCAAAAAGATGCCGTCTTCCCACACCTGGTGATCGCCGGCGAGTTCTGGGAGGATTTAAACGCTATCCAGGAGCGCATCGACGCGCTTGGACTGACCGGGCAGGTGCATATCTATAATCGCTACATACCGAACGAAGAAGTTGGCTTGTTCTTTGCTGCGGCAGACGTCCTGGTCGCTCCCTATGTCGGAGGCACCCAAAGCGCCGTGATTGGGCTCGGTTTTGGCTTTGGAATCCCGATGATTGCTTCAGAGAAGGCTGCCGAGGGCATCGATCCCGTGCAACGCAACGCAGTCCAGATTACTCCGACCGGAGATGCCAGCGCGCTGGCGGAGGCCGTGCGAGCATTTATGGCGCGCCCCAAAACCCCACGTGCCCCGGTGCAAGCCGAAGAAAGCGGTTGGGAGCGATTGGTAGACGTTTTGCAGGGTCTTGCATCGGCATGAAAATCTTATTCCTCCTGACGCAGGACCTGGAGAGCCCGAGCGGCCTGGGCCGTTATTTTCCGTTGGCCAAAGGGTTGGCGGGCCTGGGGCACCAGGTCTGTATCGCAGCCCTGCACGCGAACTTTTCCGACCTGCCCCAAAAACGATTCACACAGGAAGGCGTTAAGGTCTGGTATGTTGGACAGATGCACGTGCAGAAACAGGGCAACCAAAAGACCTACTTCTCTCCCTGGCGATTATTGCGCATCACGATCCAGGCTACCTGGGCGTTGAGCAAAGCTGCCCTGAGCGCCCCAGCAGATATCATTCACATCGGCAAGCCGCATCCCATGAACAGCCTGGCGGGTCGCCTGGCAAAAATCATCCGCCGCCTACCGATTTTCCTGGATTGCGATGATTATGAGGCGGGCTCCGGGAAATTCTCCAGCCGGTGGCAGAAATCGGTCGTGGCAGGCTTTGAGAATTGGACACCGCGATGGGTCAACCAGGCGACCACCAACACAAGGTTCATGGAAAACCGGTTAATCCAACAGGGTCTGGCGCCTGAAAGGGTTACCTACCTGCCAAACGGCTTCGATCGAGACCGTTTTCATGCGCCGGAGCAAAACGAACTTGAGGGTCCGCGCGCCCGGCTCGGCTTGCAAGGCAAAAAAGTTGTCCTGTACGTCGGTTCCTTAAGCCTGGCCAGCCATGCCGTGAATCTCCTGGTGGACGCTTTCGAAATCGTACATGCCCGTTTACCCGAGACCGCGCTGCTGATCGTGGGCGGTGGAGAAGACTTCGGCAAGCTGAAGGATATGGTCAATTCTCTGGGCCTGGCAGAGCAGACCCGGTTTACCGGCCGGATGCCTGCGGATCAGGTCGCGGCGTACTATCGCCTGGGGAATGTTTCGGTCGATCCGGTTTTAGACGACGAGGCAGCCAAGGGACGCTCGCCTCTAAAGCTGTTTGAAAGCTGGGCCAGCGGCGTTCCATTTGTCACCGCCGATGTAGGCGAGCGCAGCATTTTACTCGGCGATCCGCCGGCGGGGGTGCTTACCCCGCCTGGGAAGGCAGAGCTCCTGGCGGAGGGCATCCTGGCGGTTTTACAGAATGCTGATTTTGCTTCTCAGCTCGTCCGGTTGGGTTACGAAAGGGCCGCCGCCTACGCATGGGAGCGCCAGGCGGCCCAAATGGAAAAAATCTACCGGCAATTTATTCACGGATGAATGCGAGTATCATTTCTTAGATGAGCGCTACCACGTTCAAAATCGATCGACACACGATCGTTTCCAATATCCTGGCTTTGTTCTCTGGCTCAGCGCTTGCCCAGGCGGCCGCCATGTTGACCGTGTTGGTTATGGCGCGCCAGCTTGGCCCTGAACAATACGGACAATATTCCGGGTCGCTGACACTGGCCACTTTTGCATCGATATTATTCAGCCTGGGGTTGGACTTATGGTTGCTGCGGGAGGGCGGGGCGACGCCGGCCAAAATCAACTTGCTCTCTGGAAGTGTGTTATTCCTGCGAGCTTCTATCGGGATCGCCTGGCTGGTGATCATGTTTTTGATTGCGCCATTGCTGCGTTCCAGCTCGTTTCCGGCTGAAATTGTCCGCCTTAGCGCGCTGACCGTCTGGCTCAGCGCTTTATTCACGACCATCTTGACCACCTTTAAGGCGATCTTGCGCAACAAAGTCAGCGCGGTGCTCGAAGCTGCGCTCAATATCGTGATCCTGCTGGCGACCCTGGCGTTGGCCGCCAAAAGCGTCAACCAGGTCAATATCTACCTGGCGGCGCGCATCCTTGCGCTGGCGCTGGGCGTCATCGCTGGGGCGGCGGCGATCCACCAATTCTTCCGCTTGAAGGTATCCCGCGAAACCGCCCGGACGGCCTTGAGACAGTCGCCGCCCTATGCAGCTTCCGAATTTTTAGCCTGGTTATTCCTGCGCCTGGATGTATTATTGGTAGCAACCATTTTAGGCGATCGCGCCACGGGGCTGTATTCTCCGGCGGTCGGGCTGCTCAACGCGCTTTTCCTGGTACCGGCAGCCGTGCACCTGGTGTTAGTACCCGTGTTAAGCAACCTGTTCGTCAGCCATCCTCAGCAAGCCTGGAAAACTGCCCGGCGCGCGGTGGCCGTCCAATTCCTGGTCGGCCTGGTGATGGCGTTGGGCATCTATTTTGGCGCGGGGTTGATCACTTTGATCCTCGGGGAGGCTTACGCGGGGACGGAGACGGTCCTCAAAATGCTCAGCCCGATCATCTTTTTTCAATCCTTGACGTATGGGGTGGCCGCTGTACTGGTGGCCGCCAACCTGCAAGCCAAACGTAGCCTGGTGCAGGCAATTACCATTGCGACGGATGCAGTGCTCAATCTCCTTCTGCTGCCGCGCCTGGGCATCTCCGGAGCGGCCATCGCCTACCTGGTAAGCAGCGTTGTTCTGCTCGGCGGTTATTCTCTGGTTGCGTTTCAAAAATACCGGCAAACTGCGCCGGCCAATTGATGTTTTCAGATTCTGAAATAAAGGCGGATCAGTAAAATGGATCGACGGATTCGAGTGGTTCAAATGCTTTACACGTTCGACGTTGAGGTCGGAGGGGGTGGGTTAAGCCGCTTCGCGCTTGAGCTGGGTAAAAAATTGGACCCTGCGCAATTTGAGGTTTCTTACTGCAGCCTGGGATATTACAGCAGCCCGGCCGGCCACGATCAGATGGCAGCGTTTAACCAGCAGGGCATCCGGGCCTTTGAAGCAACGCAGCAATGGGACGAGACGCGGCCGCTGCAGACGCTCCAACGGGCCATGCAGCAATTGCATGCTACCTTCACAGCTTACCCGATTGATATCCTGCACAGCCATTCAGAATATACAGATGTGGCCGCGATGCTCTTGAAGCTGGAACGCAGAGCGCCGAGTATCCTGCGCACCGTCCATTATGGCTTTCGTTACGAGTGGAATCGAAAACCACTCCGGCGGGCATTATTAACCAATTTCTCTTATCCCATCCTGTATGACCTCGAAATTGGCATCAACCAGGCTAACGCCAACCGCCTCAATGGCCGCTGGGTCGCCAGGTTGCTCAGGCGGCGCGCCATCACCGTCTACAATGCAATCTCCATACAGCGCTTCCATAACCTGCAGGTCGATATTGCCGCCAAGAAAAGCTCGCTCGGGATTCCCCCTGAGGCGCAGGTGGTTGGATCAGTGGGAAGGTTGGCCGATCAGAAGGGATATTGCTATTTGATCGATGCAATCCCGATGGTGATGAAAGAACACCCAAAGGTTGTCTTTTTATTGGTCGGCGACGGCCCATTAACCGAGGCGCACAAGGAACAAGTGCAATCCTTGGGCGTCGCCTCCCAGGTAGTATTTGCCGGGCCACGGACCGACGTGGAGGAAATTCTACCCTGCATGGATGTATTCGTCTCTTCCTCGCTATGGGAGGGCCTGCCGACGGTTATCCTGGAGGCGATGGCCAGCCGGGCGCCGGTCATCGCTACCGACATCCCTGGCACGAACGAGCTGATCCATCACAAGGTCAATGGTTGGCTCGTCCCGCCGGCCGATCCGGCGGGCCTGGCGCAGGCGATCGACTTGTACTTAAACGATCCAGGCCTGGGCCAAAGCTTTGTGCCCAGGGCGCTCGAAACCGTCGAATCGTTTACGATCGACTCGATTGCTAAGACTTATGAAGAAATCTATCGCCAGCTTTATTTCACGAAACATCCGCCGCGTTGAAAGGCGCATTTTACGCCGATAGTTTTTTCCCCCACGAATAAATTAAACCATTGCGGACTCTGCTGGCAAATTGGAAGGGTTGTACAACCTGGTTGACTGATTTTCGGTAACGCCTGCCTGAAATCATTAGGCTCTCATCCGCCAGGTAAATATTCCATTGATGCAGGTGGCGGTAATTTTGATTTTGGCCTTCTTTTTCACGATGCACTAACCCAACGATGCCGCCGATTTTACACACGGCGATCATCTCCTGGATCACTTTAATCGGATCTTCAGTGTGATCCAGGCTATTGGCTGCGATCACCAGGTCGAAGCTGGGGTCTGGAAAATGGGCTGTCAGCTGCTCCCCTAAGATGGGCAAAGCTTTGACCGGGACGGTAAGACCCGCCTCGGCTAACAGCTCGTTGTACGCGTCTGCTAACGGATCGACCGCGGTCAGGTGGATTTCTTTTCCCGGGTGCGCCCTGCCGATGGTGGTTAATGGCCCCGATCCTACATCGAGGATCTCAATCTGCCGGTGGTCAATCTGATCAACCAGCTCGGCATAGAATCCTCGTATCGGCGCATCCGGTTGTAAGCGGTATTCATAATCCGCAAGGTTGCCAAAAGCCTTGCTCCCCAGCCAATTTCGCCAGAATTCAAGCTCAGCATCCAGACCGCTTTGACGGCTCGAAAAATAGTAGGAAAACGGTCTCAGGAGGTAGTTTTTCAATTGCTTCATCGTGTCAAATTCACCAGAACTTCCATCTTGTGGATGCGTTTTATTTTACCAAAGGTATAATGATGTTTCGGCATACAATCTTATCGCTCTATTCCATCAGGCATCGATGCAAACCCGTATTCTCCTGATTAACGTTCACTCTTCTTACAACGCCGGCGATGCGGCTTTGACCCAGGCAGCCATCGACCAGTTGCAAGGGAATTTCCCCGGCAGCCAGATCCGATTGATGATGAATGACCCGCAGAGCCACAGCGGTCCAGAGGAAACGATTCAATCCTTCCAGCCCTGGGTGCAGGAAGCGGGTAAAAACCAGTTAGCGCGTTTTTCGTGGTGGGTGTTGGTCAGCCTGACGTCCATCCTGAGCAAACGTTGGTTTAGCAAGGCTATTTTTTTACCCGGCTCGAGCGACCTGCGCCCTGGGCTACAGGCAACCCTGGAGGCAGACCTGGTGGTCAGTACGCCCGGCGGCTATCTATATAGCTATGGCAAAGGGCGCGCCCTGATTATCCTGCTCTTCACGCTGGCGCTGGCCATCCTGGCCGGCAAGCCGCTCTATCTATTTCCTCAATCCTTCGGCCCATTCCGCTACCGGCGCGAAAAATGGTTGGTCAAATGGGTCATCTCACGCGCCCGTGTGGTGATGGCGCGAGAAAGCGTTTCCGTGCAACATCTGGGATCTTGCGGTATCTCGCCCGAACGCTGCGTCATCTTGCCGGACATGGCCTTTATCTTTCAGGCCGCGGCGCCGCAGGCTGCGCTTGACTGGCTCACCGCGTGTGGGATTGATCCCCAAAAAGACCGCCCGTTGGTGGGGGTCACGGCGATCGATTGGGGCGCTCAATTCCAGGGTTTCGACCGGCAAAGCAAATATGAAGCTGGGCTGGCTGGGGCGCTGCGGACCTTCCTCTCCAAGCATGGCGGCAGAGCGATCTTGCTGCCGCAATGCTGGGGACCGACCCAAAATGAAGATGACCGGCTGCCGGCGGCGCGCATCGCGAACCGGCTTAAGGATCTGTCCGGCGCTGTCCTGGCGGTCAACACGCCGCTCGCGCCAGACCTGCTCAAAGCGGTCTTCGGGCAAATGGACCTCTTCATCGGAACGCGCATGCACTCGAACATCTTCGCCCTCAGCCAGGCTGTTCCGGTAATTGCCATTGGATACTTACATAAAACGGAGGGGATTGCCCGGAGCGTGGGCATCGAGGGCTGGGTCTTGGATATCCAACAGGTTGACGAAGAACGCCTATCCCAAAAGCTGGAAGAATTGTGGTCCGAACGACAGCCCGTACGCCGGGCCCTGGAGGCGAGGCTGCCCATCCTCACCCAAGAAACCTTGCGCGCCGGGGAGATCGTAGCCGCAGATTTCGCGAACTATTCCAAGGCGGCCAAACATGGCTGAGCGTGTGGCGGACCCGGGGCGCTCCCGGCTGCGCGTCATGCAGATGTTTTACACCTACGACATCGAAAAAGGCGGCGGCGGGCTGAGCCGCTTCGCCATCGAGCTAGGGCGCTGCCTGGACCCACAGCGCTTCGAGACCATCTTTTGCAGCCTGGGGTATGGTGATTCGCCTGCCGGTCAAAAATGGATCGCGCAATTACAGGCGGAGGGTTACCAGGCTTTCGAAGCGACAAAATGGGTTCTGGAGCAACCCTATACCAGTTTCGTAAAGGCTCAAAAGGGTCTCCAGGCTCGCCTGGCCCGTGAGCCGGCGGATGTCCTGCACAGCCATTCGGAGTTTACGGATATCAACGCCATGTTACTCAAGGCGTTGGGCCAGGCGCCGATTATCTTTCGCACCGTCCATTATGGTTTTAATTTCGAATGGAGCCGCAAACCGCTGCGGCGCGCCCTGCTGACGAATTTCTTGTTCCCGATCTATTTCGACCAGGAAGTCGGCATCAACCAGTTCCGCACAGACCGCCTGAACCGGCGCAGCGTCGCCCGCCTGCTAAACAAAAGCGCCAGGCGCATTTATAACGCCATCCCACTGGAGGCGTTCGAAAGCCTGCAAGTCGACGTCCCAGAGAAAAAACGCGGCCTGGGCATTCCGGTTGAAGCGCAGGTCGTCGGCGCCGTCGGGCGTCTGGCCGAACAGAAAGGATATACGTACTTGTTGGATGCGGCCAAAGAAGTGTGCGCGGTCTCGCCGCAAATTTATTTTTTGATCGCCGGCGATGGACCGTTGGCCGGTGAATTGAAAGCCAAGGCAGAACGGATTGGACTGGCGGGCCGGGTGATCTTCAGCGGGTCGCGCCCGGACATCCCAGAGCTGCTGCGCTGTATGGATGTATTTGTTTCTTCTTCGTTGTGGGAGGGATTGCCGACGGTAATCCTGGAAGCGATGGCCAGCGGCGTCCCGGTAGTCGCGACGGACATCCCGGGTACAAATGAGCTGGTGAAACATGGGGCGAATGGCTGGTTGGCGCCGCCCAGGGATGGGCGAAAACTGGCCCAAATGATTATCGAACTACTCGGATCTTATGAACGAACAAATCAGTTCACTCAATCTGCGCAGGAAACTGTAAAGGAATTTTCGATTCAGCATATCGCCCGCCAGTATGAACAGCTTTATCTAAAATTGATTAATCGTAAAAATAGATTGTGAGATATCGAAATGTTTATTAATTCTTCTCGTGTTTATTTGGAAAAATTCGTTGAACGAGCCGTGGCATCGCTGGCTCCTGGCAGCTTTGTATTAGACGCCGGAGCCGGCGATTGCCCATATTATCACCTGCTTAAAGATTTCAAGTATGAAACTGCTGATTTTTGCCAGGTTGAAGGCGCTCCTTACGGTGAAATCACGTATGTATGTGATTTGAGGCATATCCCGGTGGAAGATGAGCGTTATGACCTGGTTCTATGCACCCAGGTACTCGAACACCTGCCATATCCCGATCTTGTTCTCAATGAAATTATGCGCGTATTAAAACCAGGAAAAGCTTTGTGGATTTCTGCTCCTCTATTTTACGAAGAACACCAAATACCTTATGATTATTATCGGTACACACGTTATGGATTTACTTATCTGATCGAACAAGCCGGTTTCCATATGGAGAAATTAGACTGGTTAGAAGGGTATTATGGAACACTCGCCTATCAACTCAGAACAGCCGCTTCAGCGCTTCCAGTTAAACCAAAAGATTATGGGAACGGCGTGGTCGGATACTTTGGCGGGTTGACCGGTTTTCTTCTAAGGCCGGGCTTCCGGCTGCTTTCTCATTATTTTTCGCGCATGGATATCAGAGCAAAATACACAAAAGCCGGATTATGTAAAAATTATACTGCCGTAGCCATTAAGCCGCCTCGATCAGCATAGCATGCTCGAAGTGATGTAAAAGCATGCGGTAGGACATCTAATTGTTTGGTTCGACATTGACTTTAATTACGCCAACATCTAACACTTTGTCTACCTCGACATTAAAGACGACCGGCGCGCCGTCTTCTTTATTCACTCGTTCAAGTTGCGTTGCAGGATCGCCAACGATGATCACATACTCGCCCGGTGTTATATCTGGGACAATGAAATAACCGTTGGCGTCAGCCGTGCCGACCGGACTAAAACCGATATCTAGCAGATAAAACTCTGCCCCGTCTTTCCTTATTACTTCAGCTAACCGGACAAACTGATATGGCAACGGCTTACCTGATAATGAAAACACTTGTCCCATAACGGTAGCCTTGCCGGGTTGTGGAGCATTTTTCGGAGCATCTGTAGGTGTTGGCGACAGTGTGACCGTAGGGACAACAGTCGATGTCGGCTTAGGATTACATCCCAATATAAAAACAAAACTCAGCAGAAATATAACCCATGATAATTTACGCATTTAGCAAGCTCCCAACATATGAATTCCATAATATGATCGTGAAACATTCTACCAGACAGCGTTATTATTTGGTGTAATCCGAAAGAATTAGCCATAAACACATACAATAACCCATATGAGTTATTGTATTGATATAAGACGCTTCTTATAATAGGTAAAAGATAATAAGGAGATTTTTAATTAAATTATATAGTAAAGGAGAACAACCATGAAAAAACTATTGATCAGCTTTCTACTAATCACTTTGATGTTTGCTGCAATGGGACCGAGTTTGGCGCAAGCCGGAGCCTATGAAACTCCTTTTGTAACCTCGATCACCTATCAGAATATCGGGTCGTCTGCGACCACGTCACTCTCCATCCTGTTTTACGAAACGCCTGATGATACCACGCCCATCGTGGTAGGCCGGCCCAATTTGGCCGCTGGCGCAGGTACGTCTGTGTACGTCGGCGGCTTATCGGCAGTACCCGATGGTTTCCAGGGTTCAGCTGTCATGTCATCTGACCAACCCCTGGTTGCGACCCTGGTGCAGATTCCACAGAACAACCCGGCAGTCAAGGCACGCCCGCTTTCCAATGGTTTCACCAGTGGCACGCCCGTTTCACTCGTTGCAACCGTGTTGAAAGCCACAACAGTCTATTCACTCGTTTCAGTTCAAAATGCTGGATCTACGGATACAACCGCCACGGTCAAATTCTACGCAGCCGGGTCACCCACAATGACCACCTCCAGATCTCAACTGCTCAAACCGGGCGCGGGTTTCACCGTTGATGCCGCAACTGTGACCGACCTGCCCACGCCATTTAGCGGTTCAGCTGTCGTCGATACCAATAACAACGGCTCTCTGGTATCAAGCGTTATGGAACTCGATACCGGCAGTGGCGTCGCCGCCAAGGCCTTTGAAGGACTTGGACAAGGCAGCAACACCTTCTACATGCCATCCGCTTTATGCGTAATTGGTGGTCAGGTTAGCTATTATGCGGTACAAAACACAAGCACCTCCGCAACCGCGAATGTGACTGTGACATATAACACCGGCCAGACCCAGACTGCCAACATTCCACCAAATAGCAAAGCCAGCTTTGATACCTGCGCTACGCTAAACCTCGTAAAACCGTTCGGCGGATCGGCCGTGATCACCAGCGTTGGCGCCCCGATTATTGCGATCGGGAAAGTCGCCGGCGCAGGTATCTCAACAGCTCACGTAGGCGTCAGCCAGGGGTCCCAGAAACTAGCTCTGCCCTATGTGCGTTGGGGCGATGGCGCTCAATACTTTTCCCAGGGTCTGCAGCGCACATTCATAGCCATTCAAAATGTGGGCAGCGGCAGCATTGCAAGCGGTACGATTCTGGTCAAATTCATCAATCCCGACGGCTCGATCGCAGGCACCTACACACATAATAGCGCATTGGCTCAGTATGGAAAATTTAGCGTAAATGCGACCAATGCTGGATTAACAACCTTTGGTTATCCGAATGGCGGCGGCGCCGTCATCGAAGGGCCTAACGGCAGCCAACTGGCAGCAGTCGCACGCGTCGTTTCTTACATCGCTTCAGGCAACGAACCTGGCGAAGACTATAACGGCATCCCAATGCCCTAATCAATAACGTTTAAGAAATAGATCAGGGAAGTCTCTCCGGCCTCCCTGATCTATTTTTTATATAATCCGCTATTACTTCACAATAATTGGGATCGAAACGCTATAAATTGCCTTGTAACCCAGGGTGGAAGCTGAAGGCGCGCCGTCGACCAACCCGCCAACGAGATACAAATTTGAACCCAGGCTGACTAACCCCAGGCCCGCGCCGATGTCCTCAGGCGGATTCTGCAGCGTCTGCCACTCATTCGATTGTTCGATGTAGGCCAAAGCCGGGTATTTTTTTGGCTGCTCGCCTGCGCCGCCGATTGCATAAACGAAATCCGCCAGGCTGGCGACCCCCATCGAATAAGAAGCTTCCGGTAAACTCGGCCCTTTAACCCAGGCTTTTTCTGGGCTGGCGAGCAGGTCGGGCAGAAAGACCTCCACCTTGTCCAGGGCTTTCGCACCGTCAAAACCACCGATCAGGAAAATTTTTCGCCCCGAAACCGCCACCCCCATCAAACCGCGCTTCCCTGGCATGGGCGGCAAATTTTTCCAGGCGTCTTTCTCGGGGCTATATTCGTAAACCGATGAGACGTATTCTTTGCCATCCCAGCCGCCAAACAGGTACATTTTTCCTTCGTAGGCTGCCAGGGCATACGCGCTCAACCCGGTTGGGAGGGGCGCGCCTTGCGTCCAGCGATCCAGACCTGGATCATAGATTTCAAGCACATTCGTCGCCTCGCCGGTCTGCAGTCGCCCTCCAGGCACAAATATTTTTCCGCCAATGACCACCGACTGGATATCATAGACCGGCGTAGGCTTGGGCGCTCCACTGGACCAAACATCCGTCTCAGGATCATAGTATTCGACGCTGTTCGTAGCCGCTTGGGCCGCTAATCCACCAATGGCATAGACCTGGTCTTCATAAGCAACGGCCGCCATTGCCGAGCGTGGGGCAGCCATCGGCGCCAGGAATTGCCAGCGCGGCGTTTCTACGGGGTTGGTCGCAATGCCCGCCTGTGCGTTTTGCATTTGTCGCCAAACGAAGAAAAGGATAATACCTGCCAGGCCCAGACCGATCAGGATCAGCAAGCCAAGCACACGGCGGTTAATGCCAGGCTTGTCTCTAATATCGGATGGGACCGTCTCGCCGGGGAGCTCCTGTTCGCTCGGGGCGGCGGTTTGAGCGGGGTTATCTGCAGGAATTGAAGCCACCAGGCCGGTGTTGACGGCATACATGGCCGCTTCGGTGCGCGAGCTGGCGCCGATCTTTGAAAAGATGTTGCGCAGGTGGACCTTGACCGTGTTGGCGCTAATTTGTAGGGTGGTGGCGATCTCTTTATTGCTGGCGCCAGTCACAACCAGCTTGAGAATTTCCTGTTCGCGCTCACTAAGATCGGTCTGGGTCGGCTGCATAGCGCTATTTATCGCAGACGGTCACAACATTCCAGCAAAGCCGTCTTAATACGGGGATATACTTCAAGAGAAATCGATCGAGGGCATACAATTTTTGAAAGGCGGCGGCATACCGGTCGCCTTCTAGAACAAACTTCCGCCAGTAGCGCGTCTCGCTCGGATGTATCCGCTCGCCCAGGAAGAACCAGATGAAGATTCCAAGCGTGGTGAACTGGAATTCTTTATGCGACAGGCTCCGAAAGCTCTGCGCCATTTTGTCTAAATCGGAATACAACAACGGGTGTTCCGTGGGGGTGCGAACCTTGAATGCCATGCGGCGGTAATAATTAATCACCGGATTATAACCCAGCGGATCCACAAACACTGCCCGCCCGCCCGGTTTTAAAACACGCGCGATCTCATGGCTGGCACGCGCAACGTCGCAATGGTGCATGAGATTGCTGCCAAACACCAGATCAAAGGTTTCATCCGGAAACTGGAGCTGCTCTACCGACATCTGGATGAATTCAAGTTGTGCTTCAGGGGCGTCAAACCTTGCCGCCAATTCACGGGCTACACCGATCATACCGGAAGAGATATCCACTGCCGTGACGCGCGCTCCCTGGTTGGCGAGGAAAATCGCTGACTCGCCAGGGCCGCAGCCGACATCCAGCAAAGTTTTTCCCTGCAATTCGCCCAAGGCTTCCAGGGCATAGTGGAATTCCGGGACTGTCTTGGCGGTAAAAGCCGCGTAGACGTCCAGGTCATCCATTTTGATCGATGCCGCCCAATCATCGTGAAAACTTTCTTCTATCTGAGCTACCTGTCCATTAACTACCATCCAAAAACCCTATACTCCTCATTCATAAGGATCAACGATCTATTTTCCAATCCAGGCTTGCAGCGCATGACTCGCCGGCTGGGAGATCGAGCGACAATACAAGATATTGTAATCCGGGAGCGTCGAACTGGAGCGAAACCTGTCCCGTTGGAGACGATCCGGCAAAGTCGAGGTCTTGAGAGGAAATTAAATTCCCCGCAGGGTCGAACGTTTGTAAGACCAGCCTGGCAGACGGGCAAGCCTGGATTAGTGAGCTGGCATCCAGCGCGACTGTGAGCCTGCCGCTAAGTTGATCTGCATACAAGAGCGAAACAGCCTGAGAAATTGTATCATGGTTGCCAATTTCAAATTCTAAATGGTAGGCCGAATCGGCGGTTTTCGTCCACTGCAGCCCATCCAGCCGGTGCAGGACAATCCAATCTTTTTGTTGGCCGGGACGGCGATCGATGTAAGCTAACATTTCATGGAAAGTGCGCACGGCGGTCTCGAGTGAGGTAGGGCGAATGCGCTGATAGATTTTCAGGACCGCCCCATTGGCGAATTTGAACTGCCTGGGGACTAACTCAAAATCTTGGGCGATTTCCCAACCATCCTGAAAGGCGTTAAAGACCACCCCGGAGACTCTTTGCTGGTCTGGATCCTTTAAGACATGTTGGTAGGGGGTCGAAACCAGGACGTATTGGGCTTGCAGAAGCTGTTCCAGAGGGTAAAAGTCGCGCGAATCGACCTGGGGGGTGTGCATCACGTTGAGAATCGGCTGGCCATCGACCGCTTTGTCTGCATTGGCGAGCAGGTCATCGTTCATGACTATGGATGAGTCGACCATGAAAATCGCTGCGCCAGTCGCAACATGTTTCCGCAAGTACGCGACCAGGCGTTCCACTTCTGCATAGTCTTGCCGAACGAGCGGCGCATAACGCATCGGGAATAAACCGGAGAAATTCGAGAGCGGGCCAACCGGCGCCAGGTGCAGGATTGCATTGGCGATGACCAACGTGGATAGCGCGGCGACCGCCAGCCAACGCTTGAAACCAGACGGACCTAGCCAGGCCGTCCAGAACAGCGCGGAGATCCCCAACACAATGCCATAGGTGAGGTGGAGCGTGTAATGGGTGGCATAATAACGGATCACGATCACCCAAGCCATCCAGGAGGCCAGGCTCATGAAAATCAGAAACAGGCTTGAATTTCGATTTAAGACGCCCTTGCGTAAACCAAGCGCTAAGCCCAAAACAGCCAGGCCGAGCGTGATCCAGCCATAATAAGAGATAAACATTTTTAAGGCTGCAACCGGGGGGTTCGCATAAGATTGGTAGAGGGCCCGGTAATCACTTGCAAGGAGACGGGTGAGATATGGGCGACCGAAGATCATCAGCGCCAAGAGCAGCACGGCCAGGATCAAACCCAGGTTGAGTCCAAAAACGAATAGCTCGCGCAGTGCATTTCTACGATCTTTTCTGACGCTTAGAAAAAACAGGACCAGTTGGAGCAATCCACTGGCCAGGATAAAAGCGGCCGCGGCGTAGATGTAATGGCGCCTGAGCAACATGGCGGCCGCCAGGCACACTCCGATCAGCACAGGCTGCCAGCGCGGCTTCAAGTGAATGTCGATGAGATAGATCCAAACCGCCAGGGCGATCATCAGCGCGGCGGCCACATCGGGATAACCGCGCAACGTAGGGGCGAGGGCCATGGGGGTTAAGAACGCCAGCAGCGCCGTCGACCAGAACACTGCCCTGGCGGGGGCCTGGATGAGGCGCGTGGCGATGGCTCCCAACACCAAAGCGTAGGGCGCTTGATAGACCAGAGTGATGCCGAGGATATAGGCAAGGCGTGAAGTGTTCGATTTGATGAGAAATGGAATGAGAGGCAGTGTGTAATAATAATTGTATTCGAGATTAATCGAGTTCCGCACATCCTTGAGCATCAAAGCAGGCGATTGGAGGAACTCCCGGGCGACACGCGCTGCCATAGCTTGATAGACGCTGTAATCCCAGTAGTAAAAATAACGCTCGCTGGAGATATACAGAATGCTGAAACCCGCCGAGACGAACACCAAAACAGCCAAGAAAATAAAATCGATGGGTTGGATGGATTTCAATCGGGTCGTGAAATGTTTCAGCATAAATGTTTATCGAATTAGCTTCCAGTGGCGTGGATTAGCGGCGCGTCGAATCGACCACCGGGCTTATCCCGCATAATTCTAGCATAAACCGAAACCGGATAGGAATCAGGATGGCGCCTGGACGAGAAGGGATGCGGGCTGGCGGCGGAGCCACGC